>CAJYIY010000095.1 GCA_913775305.1 uncultured Erwinia sp.
GAGTTGGTGAGACCCTCATGATTGGGGATGAGGTCACCGTGACAGTTTTAGGGGTAAAGGGTAACCAGGTACGTATTGGTGTTAACGCTCCTAAAGAAGTATCTGTCCACCGTGAAGAGATCTACCAGCGTATCCAGGCTGAAAAATCCCAGCAGTCCAGTTACTGATATTGTCGCGTCTCGCTGTCGGGCGAGACGCAACCCTCCTGTCATTTTTCCTGCTCAAAGTTACCGTTTAATTTCAATCGCTCTCTTTTTAACCGCTCCATAACCCTTAACTCGTCCTATCTCCGCCTTTTCTGCATAGGTTTTCTGTGAAGAAGCCTGCAAAATCCGCTTATAAAACACCCTCTTTGCGGCTTTTACATGCGAATTGCGTGTGATTTGTGCAAACGATAAAAGCTTTTGGAAAATTGTTTGACTTATAAGTCCCAGAAAGTAATATATGCGCCACGCAGCGACGAGAAGCTCTTAACGAGTTGCTCGAAGCACTCGAAAGAGGCGTTGTGTGGTGAGGTGGCCGAGAGGCTGAAGGCGCTCCCCTGCTAAGGGAGTATGCGGTCAAAAGCTGCATCCGGGGTTCGAATCCCCGCCTCACCGCCATTTTGCATCCGTAGCTCAGCTGGATAGAGTACTCGGCTACGAACCGAGCGGTCGGAGGTTCGAATCCTCCTGGATGCACCATCTCTCCCGTCTTACACCGTTTCCCATCGTCCGTATGGCCGTTACCCACCGCGCCGCTGTATCCGTGTGATGCTCTCTGCTTTTGCCATACCACCACCCTGCGTCTTGCTGTGTTTGACCCGTTGCCGCGGTTCTCTGGCATTGTCGTTTATTTTCCTGTTGCGGACTTACCGTCAGAAATCCCTATGGCTTTCAAAGCATTTGCGGATCCATGCTGACAGCGACATTCATACTGCTTTACGCTAAAGTAATTGTTCCTTTATCAGGATGGTTAAGAGAATGTATGACGCTTATGATGGTTTGATCTTCGATATGGATGGCACGATCCTCGATACAGAACCAACACACCGCCAGGCGTGGCGTCAGGTGCTGGCTCAGCATGGTATGACTTTTGATGAAAAGGCGCTGATCGGCCTTAATGGTTCTCCGACCTGGCGTATTGCTCAGTTTATCGTTGAACAGCATCAGAGCGGTCTCGATCCTTACCACCTTGCTGCTGAGAAGACCGCTTTATTCAAAAGCATACTTTTCGATGTCGTCAGGCCGCTTCCGCTGATCGAGGTGGTTAAAGCCTATAAGGGACGCCGTCCAATGGCTGTGGGTACCGGCAGCGAACATGCGATGGCGGAAGCACTATTGCAGCATCTGGGCCTGCGTGATTATTTCTCAGCAATTGTTGGAGCAGATGATGTTAAACGTCATAAGCCAGAGCCTGATACATTTATCCGCTGCGCTGAACTGATGGGCGTATCACCGTTGCGCTGCGTGGTATTTGAAGATGCAGACTTTGGTTTACAGGCTGCACGTGCAGCAGGTATGGATGCCGTTGATGTTCGTCTGCTGTGACTGAGTGGCTGACATACGGTGCGATGTTTGCCAGCAGTTTTCTGAGTGCTACGCTGTTACCCGGCAGCTCAGAGGCGATGCTGGTTGGCCTGTTACTGGCTGGCAAGGCTTCTGCAGTAAGCCTGGTGCTGATCGCTGCCGTAGGTAATACCCTTGGGGGGCTGACAAACATTCTGATTGGTCGCCTTCTCCCGCTTAATCAACAGGGGCGATGGCATAAAACAGCGATGGCGTGGTTACATCGGCTAGGGCCTGCTGCGCTGATACTCAGCTGGTTACCGGTGATCGGTGACCTGCTGTGTGTCATTGCCGGATGGCTGCGCTTCGCCTGGCTGCCAGTGGTGATTTTCCTCGCTGTTGGTAAAACTTTGCGATACATAGTACTGGCTGCCGCCGCTTTACAAGGCATGGAATGGTGGCATTGATTCGCTATTAGATGGTGCTACGGTTAACATTATGCTTAACAATAATAAATTTTCTCTGAGCTGGAGGTCAATTTGATCCCGGACGTATCACAGGCACTGACGTGGCTGGAAGCGAACCCAGGTGCACTTAAAGGGATTGGTCGCGGTATTGAACGCGAAACGCTGCGTGTCAGGCCCGATGGGCATCTCGCGACAACCCGGCACCCGGCTTCCCTGGGCTCCACGTTAACGCATCAGTGGATCACCACCGATTTTGCGGAAGCGTTGCTGGAATTTATCACACCAGTCGATCATGATATTGATCATCTGCTGGCATTTTTACGCGATGTTCATCGTCACGTCTCCCGCGAACTGGGTGATGAGCTGATGTGGCCAATGAGCATGCCGTGCATTATTGAACCGGGTCAGGATATTGAGCTGGCGCAGTACGGCAGTTCGAACATTGGCCGCATGAAAACGCTGTATCGTCAGGGGCTGAAAAATCGTTACGGTGCGCTGATGCAGGTGATTTCTGGCGTGCATTACAACTTCTCGCTGCCGCTCTCTTTCTGGCAGGCCTGGGCTGGCGTGAAAGATGCAGAGAGCGGTAAAGAAGCGATTTCAGATGGCTACCTGCGCTTGATCCGCAACTACTATCGCTTTGGCTGGATTATCCCTTATCTGTTCGGTGCATCACCGGCAATCTGCTCTTCATTCCTGCAGGGAAAGGAGAGCGATCTGCCATTCGATCGCACTGAGCAGGGAATGCTGTCATTGCCGTATGCCACCTCCCTGCGCCTGAGCGATCTGGGTTACACCAACAAATCTCAGAACAACCTTGGTATTACCTTTAACGATTTACCCGGTTACATCAAAGCGCTGAAGGCGGCGATTAAAACGCCATCCGCTGAGTTTGCCGCGATGGGCGTGAAGGATGCCAACGGGGACTGGCTTCAGCTGAATACGAATGTGCTGCAGATTGAAAATGAGCTGTATGCGCCAATCAGGCCGAAGCGCGTGACGCGAAGCGGTGAAGCGCCTTCAGACGCGCTGCTGCGCGGCGGTATTGAGTATATTGAAGTGCGCTCACTGGATATTAATCCGTTCTCGGCGATCGGGGTTGATGCCAACCAGGTGCGTTTCCTGGATCTGTTCCTGATCTGGTGTACGCTGGCGGAAGCGCCGGAGATGAGCAGTGATGAACTGCTGTGCGCGCGTAAAAACTGGAATCGTGTCATCCTTGAAGGTCGTAAGCCGGGGCAGACCATTGGCATCGGCTGCGGTGAGACTGAGCAGCCGCTTGTTGATGTTGGTAAAGCGCTGTTCCGCGATCTGAAACGCGTTGCCGAAACCCTGGACAGCCAGAATGGCGAAAATCACTATCAGCAGGTGTGCGATCGCCTGGTGGCTTCATTTGACGATCCGGATTTGACCTACTCCGCGCGTTTCCTGCAATCGCTGAAGGAAAACGGCATGGCCGGTACCGGGCTGGCTCTGGCCGAACAGTATCGCCAACAGTTGAACGCAGAGTCGCTGGAAGTTCTGAATGCTGAACAGTTCACTGAAGAGGCGCGGCGCTCGCAGGTAAGCCAGCAGCAGATTGAAGAAAGTGATACGCTGAGTCTGGAAGCATTTCTGAAAGACAAAGGCTAGCGCCAAAAGAAAATGGCCACATCATTGTGGCCAAAGTAACATCTCTGTTGTCAGGGATGATGATAACAAATGCGCGTCTTTCATAGAGTGAGACGCGAGTTGACAGAAAAAGTTTCACTGTATCTAAAAATAAATTCATTATTTGAGGTAACAATATGCCATTGCTGGATAGCTTTACCGTTGATCACACCATCATGGCCGCTCCTGCAGTCCGCGTAGCTAAGACCATGAAGACCCCTCATGGCGATACCATCACCGTTTTCGACCTGCGTTTCTGCCGACCGAACATCGAAATCCTGCCCGAGCGTGGTATTCACACACTGGAGCACCTGTTTGCCGGTTTTATGCGTAACCATCTGAACGGTGAAGGCGTCGAAATCATTGATATCTCGCCGATGGGATGCCGTACGGGTTTCTACATGAGCCTGATAGGTGTGCCGGATGAGCAGCGCGTGGCGAAAGCATGGACAGCGGCAATGGAAGATGTTCTCAAGGTTGCCAGCCAGAACGATATTCCTGAGCTGAATATCTATCAGTGCGGCACCTGCGAGATGCACTCTCTGGAAGAAGCACAGGAAATCGCGCGTCATATCATTGCTAATGATATTCGCGTTAATCGTAATGAAGACCTGGCTCTGCCGAAAGAAAAGCTGAAAGAACTGCATATCTAAGCTGTACGGGGCGATCGGATTGATCCATTGCCCCTGTTCTTCGCCCTGCGCTCAGCTGCCGTCCGGTGATGATGGCCGGGGTTACGAACTCACCGACTCTTTCAGTGGTTTTTGGGGCGTTACCCGCACCTGCTTTATCATGTTTTCCTGCACGTCGAGAATTTCCACAGCGTAATGATCAATGTGTACAGTGGTATTCGGCAGAGGGATTTCCTGTAGCTCTTCCAGTATCATGCCGTTTACGGTACGAGCGCCTTCCTCCGGTAACGTCCAGTTAAAGGCTTTATTCAGTTCGCGCACGTTGGCACCCCCTTCAATCAGCACGGAACCATCATTCTGCGGTACAACTTCTTCAGCCAGCGAAGGGGACATTGAGGTGGTAAAATCACCGACGATCTCCTCCAGAATGTCCTCAATGGTCACCAGCCCTTTGATGTCGCCATATTCATCAACGACCAGCCCCACTTTCTCTTTGTTGCGCTGAAATTTAACCAGCTGAACGTTCAGCGGCGTTCCCTCAGGCACGTAGTAAATTTCATCCGCAGCGCGCAGCATCACCTCTTTAGTGAATTCCTTTTTTTCCATCATCAGGCGATAGGCTTCACGCACGCGTAGCATGCTGATGGTATCGTCCAGCGAATCGCGATACAGAACGATACGCCCGTGTGGCGAGTGGGCCAGCTGACGCAAGACCGATTTCCAGTCATCGTTGATATTGATGCCGACAATCTCGTTGCGTGGCACCATGATGTCATCAACGTTGACCTTGTCGAGGTCGAGTACCGACAGCAGCATGTCCTGATTGCGGTGCGACATCAGCGAACGCGATTCATAAACGATGGTGCGCAACTCCTCTTTGCTTAGTGCGGAATTGATCGAACCGTCGCTTTTTATTCCCACCATGCGCATCAGCAGACGAGTGATGGTATTGAGCAGCCACACGAGCGGCATCATCACTATTTGCAAAGGTCCAAGCAGGACGCTGCTGGGGAAAGCCACTTTTTCCGGATAGAGCGCGGCGATGGTTTTAGGTAAGACTTCGGCGAAGACCAGCACCAGAAAGGTGAGGATACCGGTGGCAATTGCCACGCCAGCATCCCCGTAGAGGCGCATACCAACGATAGTACCCAGCGCAGAGGCCAGAATATTGACCAGGTTATTGCCAATCAGGACAAGGCTTATCAGCCGGTCAGGGCGGCGCAGTAATTTCTCAACCCTGCGCGCGGTGCGGTCGCCGTTTTTCGCCTGATGACGTAGCTTATAGCGGTTAAGGGTCATCATGCCGGTTTCGGAGCCGGAAAAATACGCTGATACCAGAATCATGATAATCAGCGTCACGATCAGAGTTGTGGTGGAAACGTGTTCCAAGGGAGATCCTTGTTATGGTCAGTCAGGAGGCTAAAAAGTGTTGCAGCATGCGGCTGCCAAAGTAAGCCATCGTTAAAAGAAATGCACCGCCGCAGTTGAACCAGACAACGCGACGCCCGCGCCAGCCTTCATGATAATGGCCCCAAAGCAGTACGATATAGAGGAACCAGGCAAGGAATGACAGTACGGCTTTATCAATGTTTTCGCTGCTAAAAATATCCGGTAAAAAGAACAGGCCGGTACACAGTACCAGCGTCAGCAGTACGACGCCGATTTGAGTGATATGAAACATTTTCCGCTCAATAGTCATTAGCGGTGGAATATCACTGGTGAACGCCAGCCTTTTGGTTTTCAGCAGCCAGTCAATCCATGCCAGCTGGAGCGCGTAAAGCGCAGCAATAATCAGCGTTGCATAGGCAAACAGCGCCAGACCAATATGGACCATGATCCCCGGCGTGGTTTCCAGATGGGTAATAAACGCATTAGGGACGAAGGTCGCAAACGCCAGGTTGATCAGGGCAAAGCTGTAAACAATCGGCAGCAGGATCCAGCCACGATTGCGCGAGGCGACGATGGTCATGATCAGGCAGATCAGCAAACTGACCAGGGAGCCAATATTCAGCAGGCTGAGGTTCTGCCCTCCGTCGAGGGAGAAGATGCGCTGCTGCAAGGCAACGGCGTGGAACACCAGCGCTATCACGGCAGACAGAACGGCCAGCCTGCGCCAGCTGCTGTTTTTACGCAGCAGGCTGGGAACAATCAGTGCAAGGCTACATGAATAGGCGAGTAGTGCCAGAATCGCAAATACGGACATATTAAGTGTTAGTACCGGCCAGGACTGTGAAAAAAGTCAGTATAGCGCCAGCGGCAGCAGGCTCCAAACGTTCTCATCGCATATGGCTGAGATCCCTGCATCACTGTGTTATAATCCGGCGAATTGTGTCGCCCTGGCGGCCTCTCATTACGTTGAGCGAGAGACGATGTTTACTAATTTATCCGATCGATTGTCGCAGACCCTGCGCAATATCAGTGGCCGTGGACGGCTGACAGAAGACAATATTAAAGACACGTTGCGCGAAGTGCGCATGGCGCTGCTGGAAGCCGATGTTGCGCTGCCGGTGGTGCGTGAATTTATCAGCCGTGTAAAAGAGCGGGCCGTCGGTCATGAAGTGAATAAAAGCCTGACGCCGGGTCAGGAATTCGTCAAGATCGTTAAAAATGAGCTGGTTGCAGCCATGGGGGAGGAGAACAACACTCTGAACCTGGCCGCTCAGCCGCCGGCTGTCGTTTTGATGGCCGGTTTGCAGGGGGCGGGTAAAACGACCAGCGTGGGTAAACTCGGCAAGTTCCTGCGTGAAAAACACAAGAAAAAGGTACTGGTGGTTTCTGCCGACGTTTATCGCCCTGCGGCGATCAAACAGCTGGAAACCCTTGCAGAGCAGGTTGGGGTCGATTTCTGCCCGTCTGACCTTAGCCAAAAGCCGGTTGATATTGTTAAGAATGCTTTGCAGCAGGCGAAGCTGAAATTTTATGACGTGCTGCTGGTGGATACCGCGGGTCGACTTCACGTTGATGAAGCGATGATGGACGAGATCAAACAGGTTCATGCCGCGATTAACCCGGTTGAAACGCTGTTTGTTGTTGATGCCATGACGGGTCAGGATGCCGCCAATACGGCAAAAGCCTTTAACGAAGCACTGCCGCTGACCGGTGTGGTACTGACCAAAGTCGATGGTGATGCGCGCGGTGGTGCGGCGCTGTCGATTCGTCATATCACCGGTAAGCCCATCAAATTTATGGGTGTCGGTGAGAAGACCGAAGCCCTGGAGCCTTTCTATCCTGAGCGTATTGCGTCGCGTATCCTCGGTATGGGCGATATGCTGTCGCTTATTGAAGATATCGAAAGCAAAGTTGACCGTGCGCAGGCGGAAAAACTGGCCAGCAAGCTGAAAAAGGGAGATGGTTTCGACCTGAACGACTTCCTCGAACAGCTCAAGCAGATGCGTAACATGGGCGGTATGGCCAGCCTGATGGGCAAACTGCCGGGGATGGGACAGCTGCCTGACAACGTTAAATCGCAGATGGATGATAAGGTTCTGGTGCGGATGGAGGCCATGATTAACTCCATGACGCGTAAAGAACGTGAAAAACCTGAGATTATCAAAGGTTCCCGCAAGCGCCGTATTGCAACCGGTTCAGGGATGCAGGTACAGGATGTTAACCGCTTACTGAAGCAGTTTGACGATATGCAGCGCATGATGAAGAAGATGAAAAAAGGCGGCATGGCGAAGATGATGCGCGGCATGAAAGGTATGATGCCGCCTGGTTTCCCAGGCCGCTAATCAGGCCGGAAAAGCACTCAGGCGAATTAGGTTGCTTTTTGCGCCAAAATGAGTAAAATTTTCGGGCTTTTTATATTGCACCCGGGCCCCGTTCCCTCAATGGGGCCCGGTTGTTTTATTAACTAAAGAGGATGTTATGGTAACAATTCGTTTGGCACGTCACGGCGCTAAAAAGCGTCCATTCTACCAGGTCGTCGTCACTGACAGCCGTAATGCTCGCAATGGCCGTTTCATTGAGCGCGTTGGTTTCTTCAACCCGATCGCATCTGGTCAGGCTGAAGCACTGCGTCTTGATCTGGACCGTATTGAGCACTGGGTTGGCCAGGGCGCAACTCTGTCTGACCGCGTTGGTGCGCTGGTCAAAGAAGCAAAGAAAGCAGCTTAATCTGTCACGGTGGTCAACATGAGCAAGCAACACAACCAGCCTCCCGCTAACCCGTTAATTCTGGGAAAGATGGGCTCGGCCTACGGTATCCGTGGTTGGCTCAAAGTGTTTTCCTCCACCGAAGACGCCGAAAGCATTTTTGACTATCAGCCGTGGTTTATCCAGCGGGCGGGTCAGTGGCAGCTTGTTGAGCTGGAAAGCTGGAAGCGCCACAATCAGGACATGATCATCAAGGTCAAAGGCATTGACGATCGTGATGCTGCTGGTCTGCTGACTAATTGCGAAATTGTCGTGGATTCTGAGCAGCTGCCGGAGCTTGATAGCGGTGAATACTACTGGAAAGACCTTATGGGCTGCCAGGTGATCACCACTGAAGGCTACGAGCTGGGTAAAGTCGTCGATATGATGGAAACCGGCTCGAACGACGTTATGGTCGTCAAGGCAAACCTGAAAGATGCATTTGGTGTACAGGAACGGTTAATTCCGTTCCTCGATGAACAGGTTATCAAGAATGTCGATCTCACTACCCGCACCATTAAAGTAGATTGGGATCCTGGTTTTTGAACTCCGAACAACACGGTAATACTCCGGCGCAAAGTATGTGGATTGGCATAATCAGCCTTTTTCCTGAAATGTTTCGCGCAGTTACCGATTACGGAGTAACTGGCCGGGCAGTAAAAAATGGCCTGCTCAGCATTCAGAGCTGGAGTCCTCGTGATTTCGCTCACGATCGTCATCGTACCGTGGACGAACGTCCGTACGGCGGCGGTCCGGGAATGCTCATGATGGTTCAACCCTTACGGGATGCCATTCACGCAGCAAAAGCGGCGGCAGGGGAAGGCGTTAAGGTGATTTATCTTTCACCTCAGGGCCGCAAACTCGATCAAGATGGCGTTTGCGAGCTGGCGACCAATCAGAAGCTAATTCTGGTCTGTGGTCGTTATGAAGGGATTGATGAGCGCGTAATCAAAACTGAGATCGATGAAGAATGGTCGATTGGAGATTACGTTCTCAGCGGTGGCGAGCTGCCAGCAATGACGCTGATTGACTCGGTTTCCCGGTTTATTCCGGGAGTACTGGGAAAACAGGCGTCGGCGGAAGAAGATTCGTTTTCTGACGGTTTGCTGGATTGCCCACACTATACCCGTCCTGAAGTGTTGGAAGGGATGGAGGTTCCGCCAGTTTTACTGTCGGGCAACCATGCTGATATTCGCCGGTGGCGCCTTAAACAGTCGCTGGGCCGTACCTGGCTTAGAAGACCTGAACTTCTGGAAAACCTGGCTCTGACTGTAGAGCAAGCAAAGTTGCTGGCAGAGTTCCAACGGGAACACGCCAGTCAACAAAACGATGAGACGGCTGGACAGGCATAATGCCGGGTTCGCCTTAACTATCAGTTTACCCAGGATAAGAGATTTAATTATGAGCAACATTATCAAGCAACTTGAACAAGAACAGCTGAAACAGGACGTACCTTCATTCCGTCCGGGTGATTCCGTGGAAGTGAAAGTATGGGTCGTTGAAGGAGCTAAGAAGCGTCTGCAGGCATTCGAGGGCGTGGTTATCGCTATTCGTAACCGCGGTCTGCACTCTGCATTCACTGTTCGCAAAATTTCCAATGGCGAAGGCGTTGAGCGTGTATTCCAGACTCACTCCCCAGTTGTTGACAGCATTACCGTGAAACGTCGCGGTGCTGTGCGTAAAGCTAAACTGTACTACCTGCGTGAGCGTACTGGTAAGTCTGCACGTATCAAAGAACGTCTGGGCGCTTAAGCGACATCTGATAGTTAATAGTAAAAAGGGGTTGGCGTATGCTGGCCCCTTTTTTTATGGGAAAATTTTCTGCCGATAACAACGTCAATAAAAAATTCAATGCCGTTATGCACTGATTTAGCTGCTTATTTAAACAGCGTAAAGTGTATTTTTAACTGATTATCTCACAGCCGGACCTTCCTGATATGAGCAGCCCTTCGACGGGTATTTCGATGAAAATCGCCGCAGCGCTGAGTTCAACGCTGATGATGGCCTGTGTAAAAGACCTGGACGGCACAATCCCCGTGGGTGAAGTGATTTTCTTTCGGTCGTTTATCGCGCTGATCCCACTGTTTATCTGGCTGTGGAGCCAGGGCAGTATCCTCGACGGGATCAGAACTAAGAATGTTCGAGGGCACTTTGTGCGTGGCCTTGCCGGCACCGGTGGGCTCTACTTTAGTTACCTTTCGCTGATCTATATTTCTCTCGTTGATGCAACGGCGATCAACTATGCTGCGCCGCTGATAACGGTGGTCATGGCGGCGGTCATATTACGTGAAAAAGTAAAGTTTTATCGCTGGATTGCCGTTGCTGCCGGATTTGCCGGCATTCTGGTGATGCTGTCAGGGCACCTGTTTTTTAATCGTGAAGGCGCTTTTAACTCCGTAAGCTGGACTTCCTCACTGGGAATTATTCTCGCACTGGCGGCCGCAGTCTGCATTGCCGGGGCGTCAATTCAAATCCGCTATCTGAACGGTATTGAAAAGCCGGGAGCAATTGCTTTCTGGTTTGCAGTCATGACCACGCTGACGTCACTGACCACGATAGGTTTTGGCTGGTCGATGCCGAATACCCGACAGCTGGTGTTATTGATCAGCTGCGGATTGCTGGGGGGCATAACGCAAATTCTGCTGACGTTAAGCCTGCGCTATGCCGATGCCTCACTACTGGCCCCGTTTGATTACACCACGCTGATCTGGTCGGCAATGATTGGTTATCTGTTCTGGGGAAATATGCCAGAGTCAGTAACGTTGGCAGGGGCCGCGCTGGTCGTGTCAGGAGGAATGATTTCAATGTACTTTGAGCGACGAAACCGACGGATAGTGGCTTCACTCAGTACCGAAAGCTAGCGATGCGAAATCAGGGGCCAGAAATCACGGCCCCTGGCGGTTACCTGCGCAGGCTGGCCACGCGCAGAAGCTCAACGACCATAGGCGACAGTTCATGACGCAGGGCGGCACGTTCCGACTGGAACAACGTCGCCATAAAGAACGTATGCTCGGGCAGTTCGATAGCGCGAACGTCACCGTCGAGATCGTGTGCACTGATACGCAGTGATTGAGACTTAAGCTCGCTGACGAAATCATCGTTAACGCCATAGTTGCAGTGATATCCTTCCTCAATCTCACTTTTCCCGTACAGCCTGGCCAGACGCGTTTCGGGCTGAATAACGATTTTCCCGGTTTTCTCCACCAGTGAACAGCTTAATGGGGCAATGACCAGGCGCCCGGCGGTGTCAGTCTCGGCATGCCCGGCGTCTTCCCAGCCCAGAACGTTGCGGGCATATTCAATAACCGCATACTGAAAGCCGCCGCAGGAGCCGAGAAACGGCAGATTGCCTTCACGCCCATGGCGGATCGCCATAAATACGCCGTCATCATGCAGGTAGGGGCTGCCGGGAACCAGCCAGATGGCATCGTAGTTGTTCAGTACTGACGGCTTGGTCAGATCGGGCGTTGGCAGCCATGCGGCAGCAACGTCAAGATTAAGGAACTGTGCGGCGAGATCCACCGCCAGAGGAATGGCCTGATGGGCTACCGCATCGGCACGGTAATCGCCAATAAGGGCTAAGCGAACGGGAGACGCCATTGCCTGTTATCCTGTGCAGGTAAACCAGAATGCTACCGTAGAGGGCGTTATCTGACAATTCTGATTCAATCATCATCCTCTGAATTGCGATACAGATGATAGATAACGGTGTTGACCGGGCCGCTGTCCAGCACGATAAGCCCATAACGAGTGGTAATCGTTGTCGCTCCTGCTTTTTCGGCGACGGTACGGCTGGCGATGTTTTTCTCGGCAACAAGGATCTCAACCACGTTAATATCCGGCTGCCTGAAGACCTTCTCTGCAAGTCGGCGAACGGCCTCGCTGGCAATACCCTGACGTTGCTCGCTGCTGCGAACCCAGTAACCCACAGAACAGGGGCTCAATGACTGGCTGCTGTAACGTAAACCGGCACCGCCAAGCAGGCGACCGTCGGCGGCAAACAGGCCCAGTTCGTCAGCCACGCCCTGCTGACGCTGAAGCTTCGTCAGGTGAAACCAAAGTCGGGCCTCATCTACCGTGTAATTTTTATGTGCCCATGTCATCCACGGCAGCAGGGTATCCAGGGACTGATTGACGGCCTGTGCGAAGTCAACTGCGTCAGCATCCTCGAATGGCCTCATGATAAAATCCATTTATTTCTCCGATATTTTCCTTAAGTCGTTGACGATAAATGCCTAACTATCATAGCGCAATTGGTTTGAGGCAGTCGATAACGGGAAAGACTCGCTATTTTATCATTACACCGGGTGTAAATATTTATTTACTTAAATTGGCGGGTTTTTATTGGTGTGTTTATCATAACTATATAATTATAAATGTTTATTTTTGTTTTATTGTGGTGGCTCTTGTCGCTGGTAATAAAAGTGTACATGTTAGTGTTGAGTAATGTACGCATTGTGATACAGTCTGTTTTAACCTCACTGAGGATCCCTATTAACGAATTCCCAGGATTACGATCATGCAAAAAGACGCGCTGAACAACATTCATATCGCTGACGAACAGGTTCTGATCACCCCAGAAGAGCTGAAAAAACGTTTCCCGCTGAATAGCGTGCTGGAGCAGCAGATTGCTGCCTCACGCCAGATCATTTCCGACATTATCAATGGTAAAGATCACCGCCTGCTGGTGGTATGCGGGCCTTGTTCTATTCACGATACGGATGCAGCGCTAGAATATGCACGTCATCTGAAAACCCTGGCTGACCAGGTGGGTGACCAGCTTTACATTGTGATGCGAGTTTATTTTGAAAAACCACGCACTACCGTCGGATGGAAGGGACTGATTAACGATCCGCATATGGATAACACCTTTGATATGGAAGGTGGCCTGCATATTGCGCGCCAGCTGCTGTTGAATCTGGTGGAAATGGGCCTGCCGCTGGCGACTGAAGCGTTGGATCCGAACAGTCCACAGTACCTTGGCGATCTGTTCAGCTGGTCGGCCATCGGTGCGCGTACGACCGAGTCACAAACTCACCGGGAAATGGCGTCCGGCCTGTCGATGCCGGTCGGATTTAAAAACGGTACCGATGGCAGCCTGGGAACAGCCATTAACGCCATGCGCGCCGCTGCGATGCCACACCGTTTCGTCGGCATCAATCAGGCAGGTCAGGTCTGCCTGCTGCAAACGCAGGGCAACCCGGACGGGCACGTGATCCTGCGCGGCGGTAAAAAGCCGAACTACGGTCCGGAAGATGTCGCCCAGTGCGAAAAAGAGATGCAACAGGCGGGACTCCGCCCATCCTTGATGATAGATTGCAGTCACGGCAATTCTAATAAAGATTTCCGCCGCCAGTCGGGTGTGGCTGAATCCGCAGTGGCGCAGATCAAAGACGGTAACCGTTCGATTATCGGTCTGATGCTGGAAAGTCACCTCAATGAAGGCAATCAGTCTTCCGAGCAGCCGCGCAGCGAAATGCGCTACGGTGTTTCGGTCACTGATGCCTGCATCAATTGGGAAACGACGGAAAGCCTGCTGCGTGAAATTCATCAGGATCTGAATGGCGTACTGGCGGCACGTCTGTAGTAAGAGGGTTAATGAGTTATGGTGGCTGAACTGACCGCGCTGCGCGATCAAATTGATGAAGTGGATAAAGCGCTACTGGATTTACTGGCTAAACGGTTGGAGCTGGTGGCAGAAGTGGGGGAAGTGAAAAGCCGCTACGGATTACCAATCTATGTACCGGAACGCGAGGCCGCTATGCTGGCTTCGCGCCGCAAAGAAGCCGGGCTGCTGGGCGTACCGCCGGATCTGATCGAAGATGTCTTGCGTCGCGTGATGCGTGAATCCTATACCAGCGAAAATGAGAAGGGCTTCAAAACGCTGAACCCCGAACTGCGTCCGGTGGTGATCGTTGGCGGTAAAGGACAGATGGGGCGGCTGTTTGAAAAAATGCTGACCCTCTCTGGCTATCGGGTAAAAATCCTCGATAAAGAGGAGCATCACCAGGCGGAGGAACTGCTGGCCGATGCCGGAATGGTGATAATCAGTGTACCCATTCATCTGACCGAGCAGGTGATTGCCGAGCTGCCACCGCTACCCCAGGATTGTATTCTGGTCGATCTGGCATCAGTGAAAAATAAACCGCTTCAGGCGATGCTCGCCGCTCACAGCGGGCCGGTTCTGGGCCTGCACCCGATGTTTGGCCCGGACAGCGGCAGTCTGGCAAAACAGGTGGTGGTATGGTGCGATGGCCGTCAGCCGGAAGCCTACCAGTGGTTCCTGGAGCAGATTCAGGTTTGGGGGGCCCGACTTCATCGTATCAGCGCGGTTGAGCACGATCAGAATATGGCCTTTATTCAGGCGCTGCGACACTTTGCGACGTTCGCCTATGGCCTTCACCTGGCCGAAGAGAACGTGCAGCTGGAGCAGCTGCTGGCGCTTTCATCGCCGATCTATCGGCTTGAGCTGGCGATGGTTGGGCGTCTGTTCGCACAGGATCCGCAGCTTTACGCGGATATTATAATGTCTTCGGAAAACAACCTGGCGCTGATCAAGCGTTACTACACGCGATTCGGCGAGGCGATTAAGCTGCTGGAACACGGTGATAAGCAGGCGTTTATTAACAGCTTCCGCCGGGTTGAACACTGGTTTGGCGACTACGCCAGGCGCTTCCAGGCGGAAAGCCGGACGCTGCTTCGGCAGGCAAACGACAGTCGGGCATAATTTACCGTACGGAATAACAAGGATGGCGCAGGCTTGATGCTGCGCATTCAGGACGAGCAGGCTTCAACGCCGGGCTGTCCTTGTTATTACTCCGCTGTGCATCGCAACCCGCCGCTCATCAATCACCGCCATTTATCCTTTACCGTATCAGGAGAGGGAGCGTAATAATCGGCGGCCCGAACAACGGGCCACCTGCCGCCTTCAGAGAGGATCTACCGCGACAACGTTCTCACTGGGATAGCAGCCCAGCACCTTCAGCGAGCGGGTGATCGGTGCCAGCTCACGCAGCGCCTGCTGAACCTCTTCCGAGCGCAAATTGCCCTGGAAATCGATGTAAAACATTTCTTCCCACGGATTACCGTTAATCGGGCGAGATTCGAGCTTACTCATGGTCAGATTATGCTGGCGCAGCACTAACAGTGCCTCAACCAGTGCACCAGCCTGCTGCCCTGTTGCCATAATCAGCGTGGTTTTAGCTGGAACCTGCATTGAAACATCTACCGCCTTGCGGGCCAGTACGATAAAGCGGGTGATATTCTGCCGCTGGTTAGCAAGATTCCTTTCAAGAACCTGCAGGCCGTAAAGTTCGCCCCCGGCTTCACTGCCCAGTGCGGCGACTTTCGGCGAATTCATGGCGGCGACTTTTTCCATTGCGGCAGCGGTGCTTTCGGTGTACTCAATTTTCCAGTGCGGATAGCGGTTAACAAACTGGCTGCACTGCTGGAAAGGCTGAGGATGACTGTAGACGGTTTCAATCTGCTGAAGATCGGTGCTGCCTGAAACCAGTACGCAGTGATCGATTGGCAGAGTGATTTCACCGACAATCGACAGGCTGGTTTGCTGCAGCAGATCATAAACATCGGTAATGGAGCCGGACGTGGTGTTCTCAATTGGCAGAACGGCATAATCTGCCTGGCCGGTCTCAACCTGGTTGAAAATGTCGTGGAATTTCAGGCACCCGCTTTCAATAAAGTTATCAAAATGACGCGCTGCATAGTGGCGTGAGGCCAGATGCGAGTAGGAACCCTTCGGCCCCAGGAAGGCGATACGTGCAGATTGCGCATTGGTGTTGTTCAGATGCTTTTGCAGCAGAGCCTGCTGGGTCAGTACGGAGTCTTCAATAATCAGCTGAAACAGTCGTGTGATATAGTGGGCATCCAGTTTATGGGTTTTACCCAGTGTAATCAGGTGCTCAAGCAAATCGCGTTCGCGGTCGATGTCGCGAATAGGGCGATGCGTCGCCATTTTGGCTCTGGCAACGTCAATCGCCAGCGTACGGCGCTGAGCCAGCAGTTGCAGCAGTTCTTCATCAAGCGCGCTGATTTTACTACGCAGGGCCAGCAAAGGATTCTCGGAGTTCATATCGCTACCTGTCAGATGTCGCTAAAAAAAAAGCCTCCCGATTTCGGGAGGCTTTATTGTTCGTCTTCGCATTCATTCTTACACGACGAATTGCCTCCCAGTCAGGGGAAGGTAAAAAAGAATGCGAAGAAAAACGGGATAAATTTCATTTCTGCTCATTTTATTGCAGTGGTCGGGGTTGTTAAAGTAACCGCTGCAATTTCATTCTGTCAATAAAAAACGCGCCCGCAGGCGCGTTAATCTGACTACATTCATTGTTCTTCGTCAATCGGGCTGAGATCTTTGACGCTGGCGGTGGCGCGTCGCGCTTCACCTTTGTGCTGAACTTTGTTTAGCTGGCGCTCAAGTTTATTAATCAGCTCGTTGATTGCGGAGTACATATCTTCGTGTTTGGCAGTGGCAACCAGCGGGCCGTTAGGCGTATTGATATTGGCATCGGCAACGAACTCTTTCGGCTCCTTCGAAAGAACAATATGCGGATTAATCAGGTGGGTTTGCCACTTTTCGAGCTTTGAAAGACGGTCTTCGACATGTTGGCGAATAGCCGGAGTAATTTCCATTTGTTTGCTGGTAATGTTCAGAACCATAGTGCTTACCTCTCTGTCATTTCCGTCTTGGTAGGTCCAGCATAACGCCAAAAACAGTAAAATGCGTGATTTAGATCACATTTTATTGTCACTTTTTGTCAATAAAGATAAATATGTGAAATCGACTGATTAATGTGCTCAGAGCCCTTGTCGATGTCCGATTTCGATGGCATTGTTGATGGGATAACTGGAGTGGAAATTTGCCGAAATGGTATTTTTCAGGCATAAAAAAGGCAGCTCAGCGCTGCCTTTTTTGTTGCCAGCCGATCAGGCCTGATTAGCTGAGATGATTTTTGCGACACGTTCAGCTTCAGCGTTAAGCTGCAGCTGACGATAGGCATTTTCCATCAGCGGTAACGCGGTGCGCGTTGCTTTCGTATCCGGATAATCTCTAAGCATATTTTCTACACGGTTAACCACAGCGACATAAGCGCCGCGTTTAGTGTAGAATTCAGCCACGGATAATTCGTATTTCGCCAGACGATCTTTCAGGAACACCAGGCGCTTACGTGCATCTGTCGCATACTGACTGTTAGGATAGCCGCGCAGTAACTGCGAGAAGTCCTTGAAAGCATCACGTGCATGAGTTGGATCGCGATCTGAACGGTCAATACCAAAGAATCCCTGTAGCGCACTATCATCCAGCGCCATATCCGTCAGGCCACGCATGTAAATGACGTAGTCAATGTTTGGATGGGTTGGATTGAGGCGCATAAAGCGGTCGATGGCAGCCTGGGCCAGCGGCAAATCGGCATTCTTATAGTATGCGTAGATCAGGTCTAGCTGAACTTGCTGGGAGTAAGGGCCGAATGGATAGCGGTTATCTAGCGCTTCCAGTTGCGTTATCGCTCCTTTAAAGTTACCGTCCTGCAGTTTTTGCTGGGCAGTGGCATAAATCTCGGAAGGTGGGCTGTCTGGCACCACATCCTTGGAGCCGGAACATCCAGCTAATGCCAGGCTCAACGTGGCTGCGGCCACCAGATATTTCATACGCGTCATGACGATTTGATTATCCTCAGAGTGTTATTCAGGAAGCTGTCCATATAGCTCCCGATAGTGACCAGGTACAATAGCACATTATATTAAACGGCATCGCCGTGAAAACCCAACGTTAACGAAGAAGCTGTGTATGGCACAACAAGTAAAACTCAACGCAACGGTATCCGAATCACAACTCGGACAACGCTTAGATCAGGCTTTGGCCGAATTGTTCCCTGATTATTCACGTTCTCGCATAAAAGAATGGATTCTTGACCGTCGCGTAACCGTAAACGGCGAAATAATCGACAAACCGAAGGAGAAAGTGCTCGGGAGTGAGCAAATTATCATCAATGCGGAAATTGAAGAAGAGGCAAGATGGGAAGCGCAGGACATTCCCTTAGACATTGTTTATGAAGATGACGACATTCTGGTCATCAATAAGCCGCGCGATCTGGTAGTCCATCCTGGCGCGGGCAATCCCGATGGCACCGTGCTGAATGCTCTGCTGCATTACTACCCACCGATTGCTGATGTACCGCGTGCGGGAATTGTCCATCGTCTGGATAAAGACACTACCGGGCTGATGGTGGTGGCTAAAACCGTTCCGGCGCAGACGCACCTGGTCGAGTCACTTCAGCTTCGTGAAATCACCCGCGAATATGAGGCCGTAGCCATTGGCCGCATGACGGCGGGGGGGACCGTCGATGAGCCGATTAGTCGTCATTCGACTAAGCGTACGCACATGGCGGTGCACCCGATGGGTAAACCGGCAACTACCCACTATCGCATTATGGAGCACTTCCGTGCTCATACACGGTTGCGTTTGCGTCTGGAAACCGGGCGTACTCACCAGATTCGTGTGCATATGTCTCACATCACACATCCGCTGGTGGGCGATCCCCTGTACGGTGGTCGTCCTCGTCCACCTAAAGGTGCCTCTGAGGCCTTTATCACTACGCTGCGTGGCTTCGATCGTCAGGCACTGCACGCGACTATGCTGCGTCTCTATCACCCGATTACCGGCATAGAAATGGAGTGGCATGCGCCGCTGCCGCAGGACATGGTGGATCTGATCAATGCCCTGAAAGCGGATACTGAAGAATTCAAGGATCAGATGGACTGGTGATGAAGCCGTTAATCCCTGACTGGTCACTTCCCGCCAATGTCCGCGCGTGCAGCAGCACGCGCACCGGCGGCGTCAGCCATGCCCCGTGGAACAGCCTTAACCTCGGCGCACACGTTGGTGACGATCCTCAGAGCGTGCGGGCTAACCGGCAGCGCCTGGTCGAGGAACTGAATCTGCCTTCGATGCCGGTCTGGCTGGAGCAGGTGCACGGAACGGAAGTGCTAAAACTGAATGGACAACCTCCGGTTTCACTGCAGGCGGATGCCGTCTACACCCGGGAACAGGGCGTGGTTTGTGCGGTAATGACCGCCGATTGCCTGCCGGTGCTCTTTTGCTCGGCGGATGGTCGGGAAGTTGCTGCTGCACACGCAGGCTGGCGCGGTTTGTGCTCCGGTGTACTGGAAGCGACGCTGAATACTTTTTCAGCATCAGCCAGAGACATTACCGTCTGGCTCGGACCGGCCATCGGCCCGAATGCCTTTGAGATCGGGCCGGAGGTCAGGGAGGCCTTTTGTGCCGCCGATCCTGCTGCCAGTTCTGCTTTTCGTGCCGTGGGGCAAAAGTTTTATGCCGATCTCTGGATGCTGGCGACACAGCGTCTGAACGCTGCCGGAGTCCGGAATATCAGGGGTGGCGGCGATTGCACCTATACGCAGGAAGAACAATTTTTCTCCTTCCGACGCGATGGAATCACCGGGCGTATGGCAAGTTTCATCTGGCTGATATAACCTAGCGCCATAAGACGGTCCGGATTGATGTTTTTTTCTCCGAAATGTTCAGGTCATTACCTTGAAAAATTTGAGGGATGACCTCATTTAATCTCCAGTAGCAATTTGACCTGAATGGGGGAAATTATGCGTCTGGATCGTCTTACTAACAAATTTCAGCTGGCACTGGCTGACGCCCAATCCCTGGCACTCGGCCAGGATAATCAATTCATAGAACCTCTGCATCTGATGAGCGCGTTGCTTAATCAGGAAGGTGGATCCGTACGTCCTTTACTGACCGCGGCTGGCGTAGATGTCGCTGCCTTACGCAGCGGCATTGAACAGTCACTGAGTCGTTTACCGCAGGTGGAAGGCACCGATGGCGATGTCCAGCCTTCTGCCGATCTGGTACGTGTTCTGAATCTGTGCGACAAGCTGGCGCAAAAACGCGCCGACAACTTTATTTCATCAGAATTATTTGTTCTGGCAGCACTCGACTCCCGCGGTTCACTGGCTGACTTACTGAAGTCTGCCGGTGCGACCAGCGACAAGCTGACGAAAGCGATTGACCAGATGCGAGGAGGGGAGAAAGTGAACGATCAAGGGGCGGAAGATCAACGCCAGGCATTGAGTAAATACACCATCGATCTCACCGAACGAGCTGAGAGGGGCAAGCTTGATCCGGTCATCGGCCGCGATGAAGAAATTCGTCGTACCATTCAGGTGCTGCAGCGTCGTACCAAAAATAACCCGGTGCTGATTGGTGAACCCGGCGTAGGTAAAACGGCCATTGTGGAAGGGCTGGCACAGCGCATCATCAATGGTGAAGTACCGGAGGGGCTCAAAGGGCGTCGCGTACTGGCGCTGGATATGGGGGCGCTGGTGGCCGGGGCTAAATTCCGCGGTGAGTTCGAAGAACGTCTGAAAGGCGTGCTGAACGATTTGTCGAAACAGGAAGGTAACGTCATTCTGTTTATCGATGAGTTGCACACTATGGTGGGAGCCGGTAAGGCCGACGGCGCGATGGATGCCGGTAACATGCTCAAGCCCGCTCTGGCGCGTGGTGAGCTGCACTGTGTGGGCGCGACAACCCTTGATGAATATCGTCAGTACATTGAAAAAGATGCTGCACTGGAGCGTCGCTTCCAGAAGGTGTTCGTTGCCGAACCGAGCGTGGAGGACACCATTGCCATTCTGCGCGGGCTTAAAGAGCGCTATGAGCTCCATCATCACGTTCAGATCACCGATCCGGCTATCGTTGCGGCGGCGACGCTGTCTCATCGCTATATTGCCGATCGCCAGCTGCCGGATAAAGCTATCGACCTGATCGATGAAGCGGCCTCCAGTATTCGTATGCAGATCGACTCGAAGCCAGAATCTCTCGATCGCCTTGAGCGCCGCATCATTCAGTTGAAACTGGAACAGCAGGCACTGAAAAAAGAATCTGACGATGCCAGTATCAAACGGCTGGAGATGCTGGAAACCGAGCTCTCACAGAAAGAGCGTGAATATTCAGAGCTGGAAGAGGAATGGAAGGCTGAGAAAGCCTCTCTTTCCGGAACTCAGCACATTAAAGCGGAGCTGGAGCAGGCAAGACTGAATATGGAGCAGGCGCGCCGACTGGGTGACCTGGGGCAGATGTCGGAACTGCAGTACGGTAAAATACCCGAACTGGAAAAACAGCTGGCGGCAGCGACCCAGGCAGAAGGTAAAACCATGCGCCTGCTGCGTAATCGCGTAACCGATGTTGAAATTGCCGATGTGCTGGCGCGCTGGACCGGTATTCCGGTTGATCGCATGATGGAGGGCGAGCGTGACAAACTGCTGCGTATGGAGCAGGAACTGCATACGCGGGTGATTGGTCAGAACGAAGCGGTGGAAGCCGTATCAAACGCCATTCGCCGCAGCCGCGCTGGCCTGGCCGATCCAAATCGCCCGATTGGTTCGTTCCTGTTCCTGGGACCTACCGGGGTCGGTAAAACCGAACTGTGTAAAGCGCTGGCTAACTTTATGTTCGACAGTGATGATGCGATGGTGCGCATCGACATGTCAGAGTTTATGGAAAAACATTCCGTGTCGCGTCTGGTGGGGGCACCTCCGGGATATGTGGGTTATGAAGAGGGCGGGTACCTGACCGAAGCCGTGCGTCGTCGCCCTTATTCAGTGATCCTGCTGGATGAGGTTGAGAAAGCACACCCGGATGTCTTCAACATTCTTCTCCAGGTGCTGGATGATGGTCGTCTGACAGATGGTCAGGGCAGAACGGTCGATTTCCGCAACACGGTGGTGATCATGACATCGAATCTCGGTTCCGATCTGATTCAGGAGCGCTTTGGTGCGCTGAGCTATGGCGAAATGAAAGAGCTGGTGATGTCGGTTGTCAGCCACAGCTTCAGACCGGAGTTTATTAACCGTATCGATGAGCTGGTGGTCTTCCACCCGCTGGGCGAGAAACACATTGCTTCTATTGCCCGGATCCAGTTGCAGCGTTTGTACCAGCGTTTGGAAGAGCGTGGGTATCAACTGCACATTTCCGATGCCGCTCTGCAGCAGCTGGCGGAAAATGGTTATGACCCGGTTTACGGTGCACGGCCGTTAAAACGCGCCATCCAGCAGCAGATTGAAAACCCGCTGGCGCAGCAGATTCTTTCTGGAGCGCTGCTACCCGGCAAGGTTATTGAAATGGATCTGCGGGATGGCGTTATCGTCGCGCATCAGTAAAGTGTGATGAGACAGTGCAGTTCCTCAAATCGCGGTTTCTGACATTGTCGTTAATAAAATGGGCCAGTTGGCCCATTTTTGTTTGTTAAATCGGCAAAAAAGAGGCTTTTACTGCCTCTTTGCTTGAAAAGTAAGCATGTGAGCGTTTTTTTTAAATTAGCCCTTGTCAGCCGCCAGAAAATCCCTATACTGCGCCTCCACTGACACGGAACAACGGCTTACAGGCCAGCGTGTTGGAGGTTCAGGAAGTTGTCTGAACCGCCGGAAAAAACTTCTCAAAAAGA
>CAJYIY010000096.1 GCA_913775305.1 uncultured Erwinia sp.
TGGATGCTGTCTGTTCCATGATGATGGGGCTGTGGATGGTCAATGTGGTCTTCTCCTTTGGCCATCGCCTGTTGAACTCTCATTCGCCACGGGTTACCTACCTGGTTAACTCCTCACTGTTTATTTATCTGGTGCACCATCCGCTGACCATCCTCTACGGTATTTTTATCGTACCGCTGATTGGCAGCAGTACGCTGGGCTTTTTTGTCGGCCTGGTGATGGTATTCAGCGTGGCGTTCCTGCTGTATGAAATCCATCTGCGCATACCGCTGCTGCGCTTCCTGTTCTCCGGTAAGCCACAGCGCTGATCCTCAGGCCCGGCGTCAGCCGGGCTACAGCAGCCACTCTATCGGCAGACGCCACACCAGCCTGACCAACAGCCGCTGAATAAAACGCGTGCGTGGCTCATGTTTATACACCACCTCCTCCGCTTCTCCCGGAAACTCAACCCAGTTCACTTTGCCCTGCTCATCGAGCCGCAGCGTCCAGGCGTGCTCCCGCAGATTGACCAGCAGATTCTGATGGATACTGTTTGCCAGCTCATCGCTTTCGATCACCAGACCCATCTCCGTGTTCAGCACCGCCGAACGCGGGTCGAAATTAAACGATCCAATAAACACCGTTTTATTGTCCACGCTAAACGTCTTCGCGTGCAGGCTGGAGCCGGAATTACCGGTCAGACCGCGATCGCGCAGTACACCGCCCGGATGGGTACTGTTCGGCTTCAGTTCATAGAGCGCGATACCGTGACGCAGCAGTTTTTTACGCCATTTCGCATAGCCTGCGTGCACCACAGAAACATCGTTAGCCGCCAGGGAATTAGTCAGAATGGCAATTTTCACCCCCTTGCGCACCAGTGCCAGCAACTGGGCCACGCCGGCGCGGGTTGGAACAAAGTAGGCGGAAATAATATCCAGTTGATGCTGTGGGCGGCCAATCACCGACAGCAGACGCTGAGGCAGCAAATTTCGCGTACTGGCACGCCCCAAACCTTTACGCGGGTCGTCACTCAGGAGGCGGCTGCTGGCCCAGATAAACGGCAGCGTGCGGCTTTCCAGTCGGGTGATAAACGTTGACTCCTGCAAACGCCGGAAATAATGATGCACCTGCTCATTGTCCCGCCAGGCCTCCGGCAGGCCAATTTCAGCTTCTGAAGCGGGCTCCGTCTCGACGACCGCGCTGAACGGTGAAACCGCATGACACTGCCAGTAGCGTTCAAAATCCAGCCCGACTTCATGAACCACAGGCCCCACCGCCAGCACATCGAGATCGGAGAAAAGCGGCTCGTCGCCGGCACCAAAGTATTTATCGCCAACGTTGCGGCCACCGACAATGGAAGCCTCACCGTCAACGGTGAAACTTTTGTTGTGCATTCGTCGGTTTAGCCTCGCAAAATCAGTGAGATAACCCAATAGTCGCAGCGTGCGAAATGAAAAAGGATTAAATAACCTCACTTCAATATCAGGATGATGATTCAGCGCGCTGAGGGTTTTATCCAGCCCCAGCGTATTGTTGTCATCCAGCAGCAGGCGGACACGGACGCCACGACGGGCGGCGTCCAGCACGGCGCTGAATAACAGCTGCCCTGACATGTCGTTTTCCCAGATATAATATTGTATATCCAGCGTTTTTTCTGCCATTGCAATCAACAGGTAGCGTGCGGCAAAAGCATCCAGCCCTTCTGCCAGAGGATAAATACCGCTGTCGTGAGGGTGCCCGGACACCAGCGGTCTGATGGCCTGAGCAAGGCGCGTAAGGCCATCGACATGGGGATGTTTTGAAACGGTGGCTTCACTCATCATCTGTCCTTAACGGAGTTACGGTAAATCATGGTTATCGGCTTCTCTCATCCACGAGTTGGCTCGCTCTTTTAGTCTAGACTTATCCCATTGTTCCGCTCAGTTATACAAACAGGAGAGCATCATGTGTGATAACACCGACTCTTCCCGCGTCCGGCATCACCCGCGTCTGTTTCAAAGTTTCTTTCAGGGAAGCTTCCCGTGTTCGATCGCCTGCCGTGCGCCGGGAAAGCGCACCGATCTGATGATCAACAGCGGCCACGCTACCCTGCTGGAGAAAGATTATGCGCTACTGGCGGAGCATCAGTTACTGAGCGCCCGCGATGGCGCACGCTGGTATCTGATTGAAACGGCCCCCGGCGAATACTGCTGGGACAGCTTTCTACCGCAGCTGGAGGCGGCCAAAAAATACAACATTCAGATGATATGGGAGCTGGCACATTTTGGCTGGCCGGAGGGGCTGGATATCTGGCAGCCTGAATTTATCGATCGCTTCGCGGCTTATGCCACTGCATTCGCCCGCCTGCTGCACGAGCAGGGAGAAATTCAGCCGATAATCTCGCCGATGAATCAGATCTCTTTCTGGGCGTGGGCCGGAGGGGAAACTGCGTGGTTTAATCCGTTCGACACAGGCCGGGGACGCGAACTGAAGCTGCAGCTGACGAAAGCCGCGATCGCGGCAATGCGCGGGATACGTAACGAGCTGCCTGAAGCCCGATTTGTTATCACCGATCCGCTGGTACACGTCGCGGCCTCCGGCTATTCAGAGGCGGCAAAAAGTGCCGCCAGGCAACAGCACGAGGCGCAGTTTGAAGTGTGGGACTGGATCAGTGGTCGTCATCAGCCAGAGTTGGGTGGCGATGAAGCATTGCTGGATATCATTGGCCTGACCTGGTACCCCGATCATCAATGGTTTCATAACGGCGATCCGCTGGCGCCCCACCACCCCGATTACCGGCCGTTGAATCTGCTGCTGCAGGATATTGCTCAACGCTACCAGCGGCCCATTCTACTGGCGGAAACCGGTGCCGAAGCCGCCCGGTGTGCGGACTGGGTGAATCAGGTTTGCGATGAAGTCAGAACAGCACTCGATCGGGGAGTCGAGGTGGAAGGCGTTTCACTCTACCCGCTGGTTGACTACCCCAGCTGGGATGATGACCGTCGCTCACCGGCAGGGTTGTTTGGACTGCCCGACGCTAATGGAAACCGCACCGTCAATGAATCCTGCGTGCTGGCGTTACGCAGCCAACAAATCAAATTTAAACAGAATCAGGAGCGGGAAGGATGATACGACCCTGAGGGACAGGTTTGGGTCTTCAACGGCTGTTCAGTGGGAGACCGCACATCGGAAAGCCAGGCCAGGGTAAACAAAACCGTAACAGTAATCAGTCCAGCGGTAAGCAGTCCGACCAGCGCCAGTAATTTGTCGTCTCTGGATTCCATATAATCCTCAATCCTTAGGATAATCAACACGTCAGGATATCGTCCGGGAGATCACGACATCAGTAGCGTTATGGTGAGGACGAAGATTATAAGAGTAAAAGAGATGACTGCAAGTACCACAATTGCAAATGGAGCGTCATCAAGCGGTGTTCGCGCCTGTTTTTCAACTTCAGATTTGGAGCCAGTTTCAGAACTTTTTTTCATGTTATGCCGCAGCGTTTAAAAAAACCACCCTGTTTAATGGCCAGAAATCTGTCCGAATCCATTTCAAAATTTTAAGAAAACATACCGATGAATTAAGATCATCAGCGGTTAAATGATGAATAATCACCCCACAACAAAATCACTTCTGACCTGTCTTGTCTTGACGTTTCACGACGAATGCGGCTAAAACACAATAAAACAGCGATTACATCGGGGGTAAACATATTAACATGGCAAATCTGTTAACACTGGCCTGATTGGCTATAAGATATGCCTTTTTGTCATCGCGCTTTAAAGTCAGCTACGCGGAAGGAGCCTGCGACCTCAAAACATTAACATGGTTAATTATTTCAGCGAATGCTATTGATATTGAATTATCTGAACGGTTTAAGAAATTTAAACGATAAAACTGGGAATTTTTTTCCTGGGCAGTTCAGGTAAATCTTTTCTCTTTTCCGACAGACTTGCATGAAAAAAGTGTGAAAGGTGCCAGTGCTCATTGAACCGCATCGCCAAACTGGTCTGCTGCACGACCGGGCTCAACATGCATCGCTATCTTCGTCCTGAAGACAGCTTCTCCAAATAAGTCTGAACCAGCACCCGCTCAAAAGGTACCCCACCGGTTCTCCGCCTGCTGTATCGCGACCAGACGCGGTTTGAAGAGGTCAATGACACTCAGGGCCGCATCGCCGGGGATCCACATGGTTGTTGGGGGGAAGAAGAGGCACAGTTTTCAGCCCTGTACGAGATGGGATGCCAGCGCTTCATGGACGGAATTGTTCCCGCTCTCAGCCTCCTGAGCAGCAGCCTCGTTTTTTGAAACCGCAGCGCCGCCAGGTCTGAGAACGTCGATGCATTACTGCTGCCATCCGCCACCCAGCGCACGGTAGAGATCGATCTGCGCCAGCAACAGATTATTTTTCGCCTGCACTACGCTCAACTGGGTACTGAATAGCGTACGCTGTGCATCCAGCTCATCGAGATATGACGCATAGCCATTCCGGTAGCGGTTGCTGGCAATGCGCAGCGCCTCACCAACCACCTTCTGCTGTTTTTCCAGTTCGACCAGCTGCTGGCGGTAGCGGGTGATCGCATCAAGATCGTCATTCACTTCGCTAAACGCACTGCGCACCACTTTTTCATAGGTGTAAAGCGCCTGATTACGCGATGCCATTGAGACATCCACCTGCGCGATCAATGCTTCCCGGTTGAACAGCGGTGCCAGCACGCTGCCACCGATGCTCCACAGGCGGAAGGGATTCGACGCCAGTTCATGCAGCACGGAACTTTGCAGCGTGCCGCTGGCGGTCAGATTCAGCGAGGGTAGCAAACTGGCGCGTGAGGACTGTAAAGAGGCATCCGCCGCCAGCAACTGACGCTCGGCCTGCACAATATCAGGCCGCCGCTGCAGCAGCTGCGATGGCATCACCACAGGGAGCGTTTGTGGCTCCAGACGATCAAAATTATTTTGCCGGGCAATCTGGCGTGGATTCATGCCGGCCAGAATACTCAGCGCATTTTCCTGCTGAGATATTTGGTGCTGTAGCAGTGGGATCTGCGCTTTTGCTGTCTGATATTCCGACTCGGACTGTACCCATTCCAGCTTAGAGGTATAACCGGTTTCAAACTGACGTCGGGCCAGATTGAGTGAGTTTTGCCGGGTGAGCAGCGTCGCTTCAGTGACACGCAGTTGTTCATCCAGCGCAACCAGCGTCATATAACCCGAAGCGACCGAACTGGCGATGGTCAGTTCTGCGGCACTGGCGGCCGCCTGCTGCGCTGCCAGTGAGGCTTTCGACGCATCTATACTGCGACTTCGTGCTCCCCATAAATCAACGTTATAGTTAGCCTGAAGCAATCCCTGGAATACCGAATACTGATAGGGCTGTCCGCTGACGGCCGATATCGCACGGGCGCGGGTTGCGGCCACGCCGGCGTCCAGCGTCGGGAAGTTATCGCCCTGTGCACCGCGCAGCTGGGCGCGATACTGATCCACGCGTGAACGAGCGATCAGGATATCCGGATTGTTGCGCAGCGCCTGCTCCACCAGCTGGTTGAGCTGCGGGTCGCCAAATGCTCGCCACCAGTTTGCCTCTACGGCGGCACCCGGCCCCACCTGGCTGCGCCAGCCTTCGGGAATAAGCAACGAGGCTGGCGCCTGGTCTACTTTCGTTGCGCATGCCGAGAGCCCCGACGCCAGCATCGCCGCCAGCAGCAGTTTTTGTGCCGAC
>CAJYIY010000097.1 GCA_913775305.1 uncultured Erwinia sp.
AATCGGTGCCAGGCCGTTTACCAGCATCAGCAGGGCAAAAAAGCGGGTCAGCTCATGGCCGGTATACATATCACGGGCAATCGCCCGCGACAGTACGGCACCTCCTGCGCCCGCCATGCCTTCAAACAGCCGTGCCAGCAGCAGCTGGTGGATATCCTGCGCCAGCGCGCAGCCCACGGAGGCAATCAGCAGCAAAACCAGCGACAGCAGCAGTGGGCGAATCCGGCCGTACTTATCGCTGAGTGGACCAAAGAACAGCTGGCCCAGCCCCAGACCGAGCAGCCCGGCGGTCAGGCTGAGCTGTGCCGTGGCGGTTGGCGTTTGCAAATCGTTGGCAAGTTCCGGTAAGGCGGGGAGATACAGGTCAATACAGAGCGGTCCGAGTGCCGCCAGAAGACCGAGCGTAATGGCGTAGCCAGAACGTGTTAATGATGGAGGTGTCATGAGTCCTCTGATTGAAAGAGCAGGTGGTGGATCTGTTGATAGAGCAGATACAGCGTTTTTTCTGAGGCTTTCAGCGGCGTCAGTCGGCGGTAGGAAGTACCGTCAATCATGACGGCAAGTACCTCAACACAGCTGCGGATCCGCTCATCGCTGAGGCCGGGGTACGCCGTTTTGATGTTGTGACAGGCCTGAGTAAACATGCGGGCATCGGCTTCATGCATCATCTGCGCAACGCGAGGATTACGGGCTGCTTCTGCGACCACTTCCAGCATCAGCGCCTCGTCTTCCTCATTCAGCACAGGGCGCCAGGCCAGCAATTTGGGCAGTTGAGTACTGCTGCTGGTACCAATCATCTCCCGGGTACGCCGATCGATCATGCGTTTTACGATTTCTTCGATGATGGCGTCTTTGCTGGAGAAATAGCGATAGATCTGCCCAACGCTGAGTTGCGCTTCAGAAGCCAGGTCCGCCATGCTGGCGGCGTGAAAACCGTACTGGCGAAAGCAGCGGCGTGCAGCAGTAATAATTTCATCCTGACGCAGACGGTGCCTGATATCGCGCGCCTCGTTATGCATGTCGGGGGGACCTCCACGACCGGGATATTAAGCCTGCCGCTGCAGCGGCAGCGGGCAATTCAGGCGTGTGAACGTTCATTCTCAAAGAAATGAGTATAAGGTCAGCGGCGACAAATCTGTAATAATTTCACCAGTTAAAGTTGAAAATCCGGCACTTATATTCCAGGCTTAATTCACATGGACAATAAATGAGGAATAACATATGCGTAAATTGACGGGATTGATTGGTGCTGCTGTGGCTCTGGCCGTTTTATCAGGCTGTACCGCTTACGATCGTGCCGAAAGCTATGTCACCAAGCCGGTGGTTAAGGATGTGAAGAAAGGCATGACCCGCCAGCAGGTCCGTGATATTGCGGGTCCACCGTCTACGGAAATCACCATGGTGCACGCACGTGGTACCTGTCAGACCTACGTTCTGGGTGAGCGAGACGGCAAACTACAGACCTATTTCGTGAGCTACAGCGATACCGGTAGAGTCATGAACTACGGCTTCCAGAGCTGTAAAGAGTACGATACCGATCCGCAGGTTGGCCAGTAATCCCCTCTGACCGCGACTTCATGCGGTCAACGCTTTAAAATAAAACGGCAACGCTCAGTCACTGACGTTGCCGTTTTGTTTTGCAATCAAGAAACTTTTCTCTGTTTTTATATCGGCCACAAGCACGGCAGGTATCACGCCAGCGACTCTACCCGGTTAAGGCTGCGGTGGGGATGAGCCTGTCCTGAAGAGGGTATCGCCCTTCGTTGCCTTCCGAATGTACCTGTCTGCGATCCGCTGTCGGACGACAGACTACCGCGCAGGGGGCGTTGCATACTTGGTGAAATACGCGTAACCCGTGGTGGCGATGGGTGACGGCCTACGCTTCCTTTCCCTGAGACCCCGTGTTGAAGGGTATTACGGGCAGCCGGGGCCGTGTTGACGGGCAGTGAAAGACGGGGATTATCAGGCTAAAGTGCAGGATCAGAACGGGCTGGCAGGAAAAGGGTGCAGGTTCAGGGATAACCCCGATGCCCATTCCGGGCACCGGGACAGGGGATGCAAAGAATTATCAGCGGTGTGCCAGCTCGACATCGTTATCCGCATCGGTATTCAGGATCTGCCTGTCGGTTTGCTTCAGCCACTGGCTGGTCAGGGTACCGGCAGTCATCGAACCGTTGACGTTCAGCGCGGTACGGCCCATGTCAATCAGCGGTTCAATGGAGATCAGCAGAGCCACCAGCGTGACCGGCAGACCCAGGGCAGGCAGGACAATCAGCGCGGCGAAAGTGGCACCGCCGCCAACGCCCGCGACGCCCGCGGAGCTCAGCGTGACAATACCGACCAGGGTGGCGATCCACACCGGATCAAACGGGTTGATGCCGATGGTGGGTGCCACCATGACTGCCAGCATCGCCGGATAGAGGCCTGCGCAACCGTTCTGGCCGATGGTGGCACCGAATGATGCCGCGAAACTGGCTATCGATTCCGGCACGCCAAGACGACGGGTTTGCGCTTCCACGCTCAGAGGGATCGTTGCCGCGCTGGAGCGGCTGGTGAAGGCAAAGGTAATTACCGGCCAGACTTTACGGAAGAAGCGCAGCGGGTTCACGCCGTTTACCGACAGCAGCAGGGCATGAACCGCAAACATAATTGCCATACCCAGGTACGAAGCCAGCACAAAGCTGCCCAGTTTAATAATGTCAGTCAGGTTAGAGGTTGCCACCACTTTGGTCATCAGCGCCATTACGCCGTAAGGCGTCAGCTTCATGATCAGGCGTACCAGCTTCATCACCCAGGATTGCAGGGTATCGATGGCTTTCAGCACCCGCTGACCTTTCTCCGCATCATCCTTCAGTAAATGCAGTGCTGCCACGCCAAGGAAGGCAGCAAAAATCACCACGCTGATGATCGAGGTAGGATTCGCGCCGGTGAGATCGGCAAAGGGATTTTTAGGTATGAAAGAAAGCAGCAGCTGCGGAGCACTCAGATCGGCAACTTTGCCAGCATAGTTGTTCTGAATCGCGCTAAGGCGTGCCGTCTCCTGTACGCCCTGCACCAGACCACTGGCGTTAAGGCCGAACAGCCAGGTCACCAGTACGCCAACCGCAGCAGATATGGCGGTCGTAAACAGCAACACGCCGATGGTCAGTACGCTGATTTTACCCAGCGACGAGGCATTGTGCAGCCGGGCAACGGCGCTGAGGATCGAGGCGAAGACCAGCGGCATGATGATCATTTGCAGCAGCTGGACATAGCCGTTACCAACGAGGTTAAACCAGCTGACGGATTGTTTAATCACATCGCTGTTTTCACCATAAACAGTGTGCAGCGCCAGGCCAAACAGCACACCAGTCACCAGGCCTGCAAAGACTTTTTTCGACAGGCTCCAGCCGCGGCGGCCGATTTTTGCCAGCAGCAATAACAGGGCGACAAAGACCACCAGGTTAATTATGAGCGGGAAATTCATTGAGGCATTCTCCAGTAATAACGACGTCAGCATCAACGTCGCTGTCGGCAGTTTAATTCTGTCGCACAGTCAGTGAGTCAATGCGAAATGGTAGCAGCTTGGAATGAGGCAGGTTTATATCCAAAAGGAATGATTTATAACTTTCTGTCGTCATTTGTTTAATTATTGCGCGGATGGTGCGTTTATTATTCGGTTGATGCTGTTTTGTACAGTATTAATGACAGAACTGCGCCACTCACCCGCACTAAAATGCTGCATTCCGGACGGGAAGAAGATCGCATAGCCGACCAGCGCCAGGCATAATGCACGCTCCAGCTGGTTGCCCTTCTGGCTGTTGAGCAGCGGCAGTCGAAAACGCCAGCGGCACGGCCAGAGCAGCGGAACGCCTGCGGGTGTCAGCATATCGGCCACGATATGGCTGAGGTATCCCAGTACCATTCCCTGAAATGCATCAGCAGGAATAATCCAGCCGGCGGGAAGTTTCATCTGTAACAGCGCCACGCCGCCGGCCACGGCGAGCAGGCTGTGAGTGAATCCCCGATGACCAAAAGCACGAGCAATCGGCTGTGACAGCCACTTAAGCCGCTGACCCAGCAGCGACTTTGGATGATCGATATCGGGCAGCAGACAGGTCAGCAGAGCGGCTGGAATGATGTGCCACCAGTCCGCGCTGGCCAGAACCGGGGTCAGTTCGGCACGCTTGGCGAAAATTGCGCTGGCAACGGCAAAAATTAGATGGCCTTCAGCCGTCATGGGGAATACCTGGCTACATAGCTGTCAATGCATCCAGTATAGGGAATATATACAGTAGAATAAATATGTGACGCTGTAACGAAAGATATTTTTTTCAGCCCGGATTAACATTCAGACAACTGAGCGAAAGACGTGCCGCCGCGCCATCTGTCCGGGCAAAGAGCAGGGATGATAGCGCGCTCAGCCACGGCCGAGTAAATGTTGCGCCGTCAGCTCGCTCAGGGATGCTAACTTAACGTCGGCCAGCGCCCAGCGCGGATCGGTAGCGTAGTTTACATCAGGGACAACGATTGAGCGCATACGTGCAGCTTTAGTGGCAATCATGCCATTAAAGGAGTCTTCGAGCGTGACGCAGTTAAGCGGGTCTGCACCAAGCCGGGCTGCGGCGTCGAGATAGACCTGCGGGTGCGGTTTGCTGTAATCAAGATGTTCAGCTGAGGCGAGAGTTTCAAAGTATTCGCGAAGATTAAACATCTCCAGCACCCGCTCCAGCATAAACATCGGGGAGGCGGAGGCGAGGCCGATTTTCAGCCCTGAGCGTTGACACAGCTGCAGCGCATGCTCCACGCCGGGAAGCAGCGGGCGCGTTTCTTCTACCAGATCCAGCGCGCGGTGAATGACTCGCAGGGTGACTTCCTGACGGGTCGGGCCGCGCCAGGGCAAAACTTCATACCACATACGGACCACCTGATCGATGCGCAACCCCAGTGTCTCGGGAAGCTCCTCGCGGCGGCTCAGGTCGACATCAAGGGTGCTTAAAATATCCATTTCGGCCTGTTGCCAGAGCGGCTCGGAATCAATTAGCAGGCCATCCATATCAAATATGGCGGCAACGACGGGGCGGTGACAGGACATTTAGTGGCTCCATTAAACGGTTTGTGTCATTTTAACATGAACTTGACACTGGCCAAACTCAACGCTGGCCGTGACAGCGGGTGGATGCGGCCACAAAGCGGTGACGCTGGCAGCAATTAGCAGGCACTTTTCTTTCAGGACAGGTAGACTGTCGGCGAAATATCATATGGACAGGAGAAAGCATGACTTATCAACGGGCTGGCCAGGTGGCGATTATCAAGCGTATTGCAGGCTGGATTATCTTTATTCCTGCGCTGTTATCCACGCTGATTTCGCTGCTGGGTTTTCTGGAAAAAAGTCAGGAGCAGCGTGACGGCATCAATGCGGTAATGCAGGACTTTACCCATGTGATGATCGATATGATCCGCTTTAACACCGGTTTTTTGCACAGCTTCTGGACTCAGTCGCCAGTGCCGAATTTTAACGGCGACAGCAATGTGCTGTTCTGGGTGATTTACATGCTGATTTTCGTCGGACTGGCACTGCAGGCCTCCGGCGCGCGTATGTGGCGGCAGTACCGGCACCTGCGTGAAGGCATTGAAGATCGTATGATTCTGGAACAGGCAAGAGGGAACGAAGGCCTGAGCCGCCAGCAGCTGGAAGAGAAAATTGTGGTGCCGCGGCACACCATTTTCCTGCAGTTTTTCCCGCTCTATATTCTTCCGCTGATGGTGGCCGTGGCCGGATATTTCGTACTGAAGCTGCTTGGTTTCATTCTGTAACCGCGGCGCGCGCACGCTGGCATTCAGACCAGGTGCGCGTGTTGCTTACCGAATTCATCTTCGTCCAGCAGCGCCACCACCGCACGCTGCGCCTCACCCAGCCAGCTGCCGCCAAAGACGTTCGCCCGGTTGAGCAGATAATAGAGCTGATAAACCGGCTGCCGGCGAGCAAAGCCCTCCGGAAGCGGCCACACTGACTGATAGCCAGCCATAATCCCGGTGGGGAGATTGGGATACCATGTCAGCATCGCCAGGTCGCATTCCCGATCGCCCCAGTAGCAGGCAGGGTCGAAGATCCACGGGCCGCTGCTGCTCCCTGCACAGTTGGCGGGCCATAAATCACCGTGCAGCAGTGAAGGCTGCGGATGATGCGATGCCAGAATGCTCTGTGCGCAGTCGGTGATTAACTCGATATTGCCGTACTGAATTCCTTTCTCTGCCGCTAACTGCAGCTGCCATCCGATGCGCTGTTCGGCAAAAAACAGTGACCAGCGGCGAAGCCAGCTGTTTGGCTGGGGTGACGTGGTGATGTTGTTATCAAAATCGAGGCCAAACTGCGGCTGCTCGCTCCACTGATGCAGGCGCGCCAGCTGTTCACCCAGCGTTCGCGCACTGGTGGCGTCCAGCGGGCAGGGGGGAATATATTCCAGCAGGAGGAAGCTGGCATCGCGAACGCTGCCGACGCCGTATACCCTGGGAACGCGCACGGTACCGCTGCGTGCCAGCAGCTGGAGTTGATCGGATTCCCAGGTAAACAAATCCAGCATTTCGCGCTGATTGCACTTAACAAAGACCTGCCGATCACCGAAGTGCAGACGCCAGGCAGTATGGATATCCCCGCCCGCCAGCTCCTGACGCGCGGTGATTTCTCCGGGACCAAACTGTTCATTCAACAAACGATTGATGGCTGACCACATAGGAAGCTCCTCTTTTGTACGTTGTGAACAGGTTTACCGTATCGTCTAAAGGATAACCAGTCTGCGCATTAATGCACGTTAATCGTACAATCTTACAAAAACTTAGCTTTGATCCTGCTTAGTAAATGATTCGAAAGTCTGAACGACCACCTCCGGCTGTTGCCCCAGCACCAGCTCGCCTATGCCTGCCGCCTGTTCCCTGAGCTCCTCAATCGACAGAGCGCTGACAATACCGAAATTGTTGGTGCCCAGCTCGTGCGGATGCCCGCTGGAGTCGTTATGAGTGGTTGAAAATCCGGCATTGAGCATCGTGCTGTTGAGTTCAAGCAGGTCAGCGAGACCGCTGGCCTGGAAGCGAAAGGTCACGACATATTGGGTTACGGCGGAAGAACTCATGGCTTACCTCTTTTGTCAGAAAATCTCATCTCATCATAGGACATCCACAGGTCGCCAGGGGTGATCTGGTCATGTCATGTCATGTCATGTCGGCGATTTTTTTAGCATCTCCCGGAATGCATTGACAGAGGCGGGCAGGATTGGCGCACTTAATGGCCATTCTGCCCGGTGCGTAGTACAGCTCATGATTTGATTATCTGCGGATTTCTCATCACTTGACTGGGTGAGTCTGGGGCAAACTGCAGAAAATGAGTGCATCAGAAATTTACAATGGCTTACAACACTGCCGATCTGAAGCTCTTTTCAGATACGCTGAAGATATTTCTTATTCACTGGCTGATGTTTTCCCGGCTAATACCTTCTATAATGCGCGCCGCAAATGGGAATGTTCTCAATAATCGAGTAGGTTTGTCGTGATGCTTGCGAAAAAGAGTGATTTAACAAATTGTTACGATTGTTACCGTAAATTGCGTTGATCGTCCTTCGAAAGGCTTCAGACTACATCTTTTCAAAACTGACGTACGGGTCACATTAAATGAAAGCGCTTAGTAAACTGTCTGTCGTTCTGCTGCTCTCCGGGGGAGCCCTGTGTCAACAAGCCCTGGCTGATAACAACGTATTTACGGTTATGGATGACCCGAGCACCGCCAAGAAACCTTTTGAAGGCAACGCCGCCGCGGGCTACATGGCCCAGAGCGGGAATTCAAAAAGCTCGTCTGCAACGGCAAACACCAACATGACCTGGTACCAGCCGAGCACTGCCTACAGCCTGTGGGCGAATGCGAGCAACACCTCGTCTAATGATGAACGCTCTTCCGAGACCTATCAGGTCGGTGGACGTACCCGTTATAATATGAACAGTGCGGATTATCTGTTCGGCCAGGCAAGCTGGCTCAGTGACCGTTTCAATGGTTACGACGGTCGTTCAATTCTGGCAGCGGGTTACGGTCGCCAGTTGCTGAATGGCCCGGTGCACTCCCTGCGTGTGGAAGCCGGTCCGGGCGTACGTTACGACGACTACCATGAAGGCGGCCATGAAACTCAGGCTCTGGCTTATGGTGCCCTGAGCTATCAGTGGCAGCTGACCGATAACACCAAATTCGTTCAGGGTGTGTCCGTGCTGGGTAGCGATGATACCACCGTCAACTCAGAAACCGGCCTGCAGGTAGCGATCAACGATCATTTCGCCCTGAAGCTGGCTTACAACGTAACCTGGAACCAGAACCCACCTGAATCTGCACCGGAAAGAACCGATACCAAAACCTCGGTACTCCTCTCCTACGCAATGTAATTTTGACGGGCCGATGATGCGGCCCGTTTTCTTTCGACAGGCGGTCAGCCCGTCATCGATATCTGTTGTAACCTGCCGCAATTCACTCCGCGCCGTGCAATTGACCGTCATGATGTGTAAGATACTACACCTTCAAAGGTTTCTCTTAATGTGAGTCATTTTTGAGTCTGTGTACCAGACCCTGCACCAAACCGGCAACTGTGAGCGGGTTTAAAGTGCTAAGTGTCTGGTTTTTTTAAGTAAATCAATGTTTGTATGTAGCCTTGCGTATGGGTTACCACTGCAATTAAGGATGTTACATGCCAGTCATTACTCTTCCTGATGGAAGTAAGCGTTCGTTCGACCACGCCGTCAGCGTGATGGATATTGCCCTGGATATCGGTCCCGGCCTGGCGAAAGCCTGTATTGCCGGACGGGTAAATGGCGAACTGGTGGATGCGGTTGATCCGATCACCGAAGATGCCGATGTGGCCATCATCACCGCTAAAGATGAAGCCGGTCTGGAAATTATTCGCCACTCCTGTGCTCACCTGTTAGGCCATGCGATTAAACAGCTGTGGCCAGATACCAAAATGGCGATCGGTCCGGTGATCGACAACGGTTTCTACTATGACGTTGACCTCGATCGTACCCTGACGCAGGAAGATATCGAGCTGCTGGAAAAGCGTATGCACCAGCTGGCTGAAACGAATTACGACGTCGTCAAGAAGAAGGTCAGCTGGCAGGAAGCGCGTGACGCCTTTGCTGCCCGGGGTGAAACCTACAAGATGACCATTCTTGATGAAAACATCAGCCATGACGATCGTCCTGGACTGTATCATCACGAAGAATATATCGATATGTGCCGGGGTCCGCACGTACCGAATATGCGTTTTTGCCATCATTTCAAGCTGCAGAAAATCTCCGGTGCCTACTGGCGCGGCGACAGCAACAATAAGATGCTGCAGCGTATTTACGGCACCGCGTGGGCGGACAAAAAACAGCTGGCGGCCTATCTGCTTCGTCTGGAAGAAGCGGCAAAACGCGACCACCGCAAGATCGGCAAGCAGCTCGACCTGTATCATATGCAGGAAGAGGCACCGGGTATGGTGTTCTGGCACAACGACGGCTGGACCATCTTCCGCGAGCTGGAAGTGTTTGTTCGTACCAAGCTGAAAGAGTATGAGTACCAGGAAGTAAAAGGTCCGTTCATGATGGACCGCGTGCTGTGGGAAAAAACCGGCCACTGGGAAAACTACAAAGAGGCGATGTTCACCACCTCTTCAGAGAACCGTGAATACTGCATTAAGCCAATGAATTGCCCTGGACACGTGCAGATTTTCAATCAGGGTCTAAAATCTTACCGCGACCTGCCACTCCGTATGGCCGAGTTTGGTAGCTGCCATCGTAATGAGCCATCAGGCGCACTACACGGTTTGATGCGCGTACGTGGCTTTACTCAGGACGATGCCCATATCTTCTGTACCGAAGAGCAGGTTCGCGATGAAGTGAACAGCTGCATTAAGATGGTGTACGACATGTACAGCACCTTTGGCTTTGAAAAAATCGTGGTGAAGCTGTCCACCCGTCCGGAGAAGCGAATTGGTAGTGACGATCTGTGGGATCGTTCAGAAGCCGATCTGGCCGCCGCGCTGAAAGAAAACGAAATTCCGTTTGAATATCAGCCGGGCGAAGGGGCATTCTATGGCCCGAAAATTGAATTTACCCTGCATGATTGCCTCGATCGAGCGTGGCAGTGTGGCACCGTTCAGCTGGACTTCTCGCTGCCGGGCCGTCTGGGTGCCTCATACGTGGGTGAAAACAATGAGCGTCAGGTTCCGGTGATGATTCACCGTGCAATTCTGGGATCTATGGAGCGCTTCATTGGTATCTTAACCGAAGAATATGCCGGTTTCTTCCCAACCTGGCTGGCTCCGGTTCAAGTTGTGGTGATGAATATCACCGATGGTCAGTCCGAATATGTTGCAGAATTGACCCGAAAACTGCAAAATGCGGGCATTCGTGCAAAAGCGGACTTGAGAAACGAGAAGATTGGCTTTAAAATCCGCGAGCATACCTTACGTCGTGTGCCTTATATGTTGGTCTGTGGTGATAAAGAGGTGGAAGCTGGCAAAGTGGCCGTTCGCACCCGCCGCGGTAAAGACCTGGGCAGCATGGACGTAAACGAAGTGATCGCGAAGCTGCAGGATGAAATCCGCAGTCGCAATCTTCATCAATTGGAGGAATAAAGTATTAAAGGCGGAAAACGAGTTCAACCGGCGCGTCCTAATCGCATAAACAGAGAAATTCGCGCTACTGAGGTTCGTCTGACTGGCGTCGATGGCGAACAGATTGGTATTGTCAGTCTGAATGAAGCTTTGGAAAAAGCTGAAGAAGCAGGTGTTGATCTTGTCGAGATCAGCCCTAACGCCGAACCGCCCGTTTGCCGTATTATGGATTACGGCAAGTTCCTTTATGAAAAAAGCAAATCTTCTAAGGAACAGAAGAAAAAGCAAAAAGTTATCCAGGTTAAGGAAATCAAATTCCGTCCTGGTACCGATGATGGCGACTATCAGGTAAAACTACGCAACCTGATTCGCTTTCTGGAAGATGGCGATAAAGCTAAAATCACACTGCGTTTCCGCGGTCGTGAAATGGCGCACCAGCAGATCGGTATGGAAGTGCTTAACCGCGTCCGTAAAGATCTGTGTGAAGACATCGATCTGGCAATTGTCGAATCCTTCCCTACGAAGATCGAAGGTCGCCAGATGATTATGGTGCTCGCTCCCAAGAAGAAGCAGTAGGCCATAAAGTAGTCCTGCCGCGTGTTTCGGCACGCGGCGTGATTCGCCTGTCTGGTTCATTTTATTAACAATGCGAAGTGGATATTTTTTAAATGCCAAAGATTAAAACTGTACGTGGCGCGGCCAAGCGCTTCAAGAAGACCGCTTCTGGCGGCTTCAAGCGTAAGCACGCTAACCTGCGTCATATTCTGACTAAAAAATCTACTAAGCGTAAACGTCACCTGCGTCCGAAAGGTCTGGTGTCTAAAGGCGATCTGGGTCTGGTTATTGCCTGCCTGCCGTACGCATAAGTATTTTTTTAAACTTTCAGAATATTAACAGGAGAGCTAAATGGCTCGTGTAAAACGTGGTGTAGTTGCTCGCGCACGTCACAAAAAAATCTTAAAACAAGCTAAAGGTTACTACGGAGCACGTTCACGTGTTTACCGCGTTGCCTTCCAGGCCGTTATCAAAGCTGGTCAGTATGCTTACCGCGACCGTCGTCAGCGTAAGCGTCAGTTCCGTCAGCTGTGGATTGCGCGTATCAACGCAGCAGCCCGCACTAACGGTATGTCTTACAGCCGTTTCATCAATGGCCTGAAAAAGGCTTCTATTGAGATCGACCGTAAGATCCTGGCTGACATCGCTGTCTTCGACAAAGCAGTATTCTCTGCTCTGGTAGAAAAAGCGAAAGCAGCTCTGGCGTAAGCCAGATTTGAAGAGGGGAGCTTGTCTCCCCTTTTTTATTGCTTGTAACTTAATCAAAAGATTGACTTTTATGCCTTCGGGTATTTCAATATAACGGTTCCCGCAAGTAACCAGGTAACAATAAGCATGAATGCTAATTTTCGTTTCTTTTTTTACTTTAGCACCTGATTCTCGGGGGCTTTTGCGCAAAGAAAAGAAACGAAAAATCGCGCTAAAAGCCTCCCCCGTGGAGGCTTTTTTCGTTTCGGTGCTCAACACCTAACGATGTTATCGTAAAGACTAAAAACAGACCGGCCACGGTGGCTGGAAGAAGAGGAAAGCATGTCACATCTCGCAGATCTGGTGGCGCAAGCGAAAGCCGCCATCAATGATGCTCAGGATGTCGCCGCGTTGGACAACGTGCGCGTCGAATACCTGGGGAAAAAAGGGCTTCTTACCCTGCAGATGACTACCCTACGTGAACTGCCAGCAGAAGAACGCCCGGCAGCCGGTGCGGTAATCAATGAAGCGAAACAGCAGGTGCAGGATGCGCTTAATGCGCAAAAGAATGCGCTGGAATCTGCGGAGATGAACGCGCGTCTGGCTCAGGAAACCATTGATGTGTCCCTGCCGGGTCGTCGCATTGAAAACGGTGGCCTGCATCCGGTGACGCGCACCATCGATCGGATTGAAACCTTCTTCGGCGAACTCGGCTTCTCGGTGGAAACCGGACCCGAGATCGAAGATGACTATCACAACTTTGACGCGCTTAATATTCCCGGCCACCATCCGGCGCGCGCCGACCACGATACCTTCTGGTTTGACGCTACTCGTCTGCTGCGTACCCAGACCTCGGGCGTACAGATCCGCACTATGGAAGCGCAGCAGCCGCCCATCCGCGTGATTGTGCCTGGCCGCGTTTATCGCAATGACTACGATCAGACGCACACCCCGATGTTCCATCAGATGGAAGGGCTGATTGTTGATAAAAACATCAGCTTCACCAATCTGAAAGGTACGCTGCACGATTTCCTCAACAACTTCTTTGAAGCCGATTTGCAGGTGCGTTTCCGTCCTTCCTACTTCCCGTTCACCGAACCGTCAGCGGAAGTGGACGTGATGGGTAAAAACGGCAAGTGGCTGGAAGTGTTAGGCTGCGGCATGGTGCATCCTAACGTGCTGCGCAATGTCGGGATCGATCCTGAAGTCTATTCCGGCTTCGCCTTCGGCATGGGGATGGAGCGTCTGACCATGCTGCGCTATGGTGTGACCGATCTGCGCGCCTTCTTCGAAAATGATTTACGTTTCCTCAAACAGTTTAAATAAGGGCGGGTATAACCAATGAAATTCAGTGAACTCTGGTTACGTGAATGGGTCAATCCGGCCATTGACGGTGAAGCCCTGTCCGACCAAATCACCATGGCTGGCCTGGAAGTGGACGGCGTTGACGCCGTTGCCGGTACGTTTCGCGGCGTGGTGGTGGGGGAAGTGGTGGAATGCGGTCAGCACCCTAATGCTGATAAGCTGCGTGTCACCAAAATCAATGTCGGCGGCGATCGTCTGCTGGATATCGTCTGTGGCGCGCCAAACTGCCGGCAGGGGCTGAAAGTGGCGGTTGCCACCGTAGGCGCCGTACTGCCGGGTGATTTCAAAATTAAGGCCGCCAAACTGCGCGGCGAGCCGTCTGAAGGGATGCTGTGCTCTTTCTCTGAGCTGGGTATTTCCGATGACCACCAGGGCATTATTGAGCTGCCGCTGGACGCCCCCACAGGCACCGATATCCGCGAATATCTGAAGCTGGACGACAGCACCATTGAGATCAGCGTAACGCCAAACCGTGCTGACTGTCTGGGGATTATTGGCGTAGCGCGTGATGTCGCGGTGTTAAATCAGCTGCCATTGGCTGAGCCGGACATTGCTCCCGTTGCGGCAACGCTGGCCGATACCTTCCCGATTAGCGTGACGGCACCAGAAGCCTGCCCGCGCTATGTTGGCCGGGTAGTCAAAGGGATTAACGTGCAAGCGGCAACGCCGCTGTGGATGAAAGAGAAGCTGCGTCGCTGCGGTATTCGTTCTATCGATCCGGTCGTGGACATCACGAACTACGTCCTGCTGGAGCTGGGTCAGCCAATGCATGCGTTCGATCTGGATCGCATTGACGGTGAGATCGTTGTGCGTCTGGCGGAAGAGGGTGAAAAGCTGACGTTGCTGGACGGTAGCGAAGCCACGCTGAACAGCGATACGCTGGTGATTGCCGATACGAAACAGGCACTGGCAATGGCCGGGATCTTCGGTGGCGAACACTCTGGCGTGAACGGCGACACGCAGAACGTGCTGCTGGAATCCGCTTTCTTCAGCCCGCTGTCGATCACCGGGCGCGCGCGCCGTCACGGTCTGCACACTGACGCTTCTCACCGCTATGAGCGTGGCGTGGATCCTGCCATGCAGCATAAAGCGATTGAGCGCGCCACGCGCCTGCTGCTGGACATCTGTGGCGGTGAAGCCGGTCCACTGATTGATGTGACCAGTGAGCAACATCTGCCGAAGCGCGCTACCATCACTCTGCGCCGTGAGAAGCTGGATCGTCTGATTGGCCACGTGATTGCCGACGCTGATGTTACGGATATCCTGACCCGTCTGGGCTGCGAAGTTACCGCTGGTCACGACGAGTGGCAGGCCATCGCGCCCAGCTGGCGTTTCGATATGGAGATTGAAGAAGATCTCGTTGAAGAAGTCGCCCGCATCTACGGCTACAACAATATTCCGCACGTTCCGGTCCAGGCTTCTCTGGAGATGACGAAACACCGTGAAGCGGATCTGTCTCTTAAGCGCGTGAAATCTCTGCTGGTGGATAAAGGCTATCAGGAAGCGATTACCTACAGCTTCGTCGACCCGAAAGTTCAGGCACTGCTGCATCCGGGCGAAGAGAGCTTGCTGCTGCCAAGCCCGATTTCCGTAGAAATGTCGGCAATGCGCCTGTCGCTGTGGAGTGGCCTGCTCGGCGCGGTGGTCTATAACCAGAATCGCCAGCAGTCCCGCGTGCGCCTGTTTGAAAGCGGACTGCGCTTTGTGCCTGATACGCAGGCACACCTGGGTATTCGTCAGGAGGTTATGCTGTCTGGCGTCATCACCGGCAATCGCAACGAAGAGCACTGGGATCTGGCGCGCCAGGCCGTTGACTTTTATGATTTGAAAGGGGATTTAGAGTCTCTGTTGGAGTTGACCGGCAAGCTCGATGAGATCCAGTTTGTTGCAGAAACCCATTCGGCGCTGCATCCGGGACAGAGCGCGGCGATTTATTTACGCGGCGAAGCCATCGGATTTATCGGTGTAGTACACCCGGAACTTCAGCGAAAACTGGATCTTAACGGTCGTACTGTGGTGTTCGAACTGCTGTGGGATAAGGTTGCAGACCGCGTCCTGCCTGATGTCAGCGGCATTTCACGCTTCCCGGCAAACCGCCGTGATATTGCCGTCGTTGTGGCAGAAAATGTTCCCGCAGCCGATATCATCACAGAGTGTAAGAAAGTTGGCGTAAATCAGGTAGTTGGCGTAAACTTGTTTGACGTGTACCGTGGTAAGGGCGTAGATGACGGTTTTAAGAGCCTCGCTATCAGCCTGATTTTGCAAGATACCAGTCGGACACTCGAAGAAGAGGAGATTGCCGCTACCGTTGCAAGATGTGTAGAGGCACTGAAAGAGCGATTCCAAGCATCCTTGAGGGATTGAACCTATGGCGCTTACAAAAGCTGAAATGTCTGAATATCTGTTTGAGAAGCTTGGGCTTAGCAAACGGGATGCCAAAGAGCTGGTAGAACTGTTTTTCGAAGAAGTGCGTCGTGCTTTGGAGAACGGTGAGCAGGTCAAACTGTCAGGATTTGGCAACTTCGACCTTCGCGACAAGAATCAACGTCCGGGACGTAACCCAAAGACCGGGGAAGATATCCCGATTACGGCCCGTCGGGTAGTGACTTTCCGCCCAGGCCAGAAGTTAAAGAGCCGGGTAGAGAACGCTTCACCGAAAGAAGACTGATATTTGCCCTTTAAAAAGGCCGCGCAAGCGGCCTTTTTCATCGTTTAAACAGCCGGTTTACGCGCTGGCGAACACCTGTTCCCTGTAAATAATCTCAATGCTACTTTGCCTGCCGGGATAAAACATTTGTCTCTCACTCTGTGATACTTCCCTTTTCCCGGTTTCTCTCTAAAATTAACCCACTGTTTTCACTCCAAAACGCTGCTTATGACTCTGCTTGCTCAACAGATTACACGTGCAAAACGGCGGTCGAAGCTGTGGCTGGGTGGGCTGGCGACAGTTTGTCTTGTTCTGCTGCTGCTCAGTCTCTGCACAGGCGATCGCTGGATCCCCCCCGCGCGCTGGACAACGGCGGATGCCACTCTTTTTGTCTGGCAGTTGCGTCTGCCGCGCACGCTGGCGGTCCTGCTGGTGGGGGCTACCCTGGCCGTGTCAGGAGCCACCATGCAGGCACTGTTTAATAATCCGTTATCTGAACCGGGGCTGCTGGGTGTCTCTGCCGGGGCGGGGGTTGGCCTGGTGCTGGCCGTCTTCATCGGCCACGGCGATCCGTGGGTGATGAGCGTCAGCGCCATCGTCGGAGCGCTGTGTATCACCTTACTGCTGCTTCGATTCGCCCGAAGGCATCTGTCCGGCAGCCGCCTGCTGCTGGCCGGGGTTGCGCTGGGAATGATCTGTAGTGCGATAATGACCTGGGCAGTTTACTTCAGCAGCAGCCTCGATCTTCGCCAGTTAATGTACTGGATGATGGGAGGATTTGGCGGTATTGGCTGGAATGAACGCTGGCTGATGCTGGCGCTGGTGCCGGTTTTACTCTGGCTGACGACCCGCTCAAGGGTGATGAATCTTCTGGCTCTGGGCGAGACATCTGCCCGCCAGCTGGGCCTGTCGCTGGTTCTGTGGCGCAACCTGCTGGTGCTGGCGATTGGCTGGCTGGTGGGCGTGAGCGTGGCGCTGGCCGGCGCAATAGGGTTTATTGGCCTGGTGATACCGCATATTTTGCGCCTGAATGGTCTTAACGATCATCGTACTCTTTTACCCGGCTGTGCGCTTGCCGGAGCCGGGGTATTACTGGCCGCTGATATCATTGCCCGCGTGGCGTTAAACGCCGCCGAGTTACCGGTGGGGGTGGTTACCGCTACACTGGGTGCGCCGGTCTTTATCTGGTTATTATTAAGCAACCGCTAGCCGTTGTGATGACTATCCTTCACCTGAAACAGGAATATTTAATGAGCATATTTGCAACAGAACTGACGATGCTGGATGGTGAGAAAACCACGCTGGCACAGTGGCAGGGCGATGTCCTGCTGGTGGTTAACGTCGCCTCAAAATGTGGACTGACCCCGCAGTATTCTCAGTTGGAAAATCTGCAAAAAAACTGGGGTGATAAAGGGCTGACGGTGCTGGGCTTCCCCTGCAATGCGTTCCTCGAGCAGGAGCCGGGTACCGAGGCGGAAATAAAAACCTTCTGTAGTACCACTTATGGCATCACTTTCCCGATGTTCAGCAAAATCGAGGTTAACGGACCGCAGCGCCATCCGCTTTATACCCAGCTGGTCGCGGCGCAGCCGCAGGCGCTGGCTCCGCAGGGTAGTGGTTTCCTGGAGCGGATGATCAGCAAGGGGCGGGCGCCGAAGCAGCCGGGGGATATTCTGTGGAACTTTGAAAAATTCCTGATTGGCCGTGACGGTCGCGTCCTGCAGCGTTTCTCGCCGGACATGGAGCCGGAGAGTGAGGCTGTGGTCAGCGCAATCAGGCAGGCTCTGGGCTGATTAAATGCGGCTGGATATCCGTCAGGCCGCCGTCGAACAGCGCCTGTTCCCCTTCAGCGCAACGGTTACAGGTGGTCAGTTAATCCATCTGGTGGGGCCGAACGGCGCGGGTAAAAGCTCGCTGCTGGCTTTACTGGCCGGTCTGCTCAACGCTGAGGGAGAGATTTTTCTTAACGGTGAGCCACTGGGAAACTGGGTCGGGCCGCGTCTGGCGCGGCATCGCGCCTTTCTGCCGCAGCAACAGCTGCCTTCGGCTCACATGCCGGTCTGGCACTATCTGATGATGCACGATCTGCAAAAAGAGACGGCCAGCGAAAGGCAACTGATGCGTTTTACCGATGCGCTTCAAATCAGCCACAGGCTGCACCGCCCGCTGGGGCAGCTCTCCGGCGGCGAATGGCAGCGGGTCCGGCTTGCCGCCGTCTTTCTTCAGGTCAGCCAGCCGCAGGGGCAACTTCTGTTACTTGATGAACCGTTGACCGGGCTGGATATGGGGCAGCAGGCCGTGTTTGATCGGCTGGTTCCGGAACTGCTTGAGCGCGGTGTCACGGTGATCATGAGCAGTCACGATCTGAACCACACGCTGCGGCAGGCTGACCGCGTATGGCTGATGCGAAGCGGGCAACCCGCGCTTCAGGGCACTCCGCCAGAGGTGCTGACCCCGGAGCATCTGTCAGCGCTCTATCAGGTGCCTTTCCGACGGCTACAGGTAGACGGTCGGCCTTTTTTGACCACGTTCGCGGAATAGGGCGCTAACGTTGTCAGCGCGGCAAGTTTGCCGCTAAAGTTAATATCCCGAATCCAGAGGATGGTGTGCTATGCGTTACTGGTTTGTGTTGATGATCGTTATTCTTGCCGGCTGTAGCAGTCATGCCCCACCGCCAAAAACGCAGCTGGCAGACAGGATAATGGTGATTGCGCAGCTCGACGATCAGCTTTCACAGTGGCACGGCACACCTTATCGCTACGGCGGCATGAGTCGGGGCGGGGTTGACTGTTCGGGCTTCGTTTATCTGACCTTTCGGGATCGCTTTGATCTCCGTCTGCCCCGAACCACATCGGCGCAGACCGATATTGGCACACGCATCGGTAAAGAGGATTTGTTGCCGGGCGATTTGGTGTTCTTCAAAACCGGCAGCGGTGAAAATGGCCTGCATGTGGGGATTTATGACACCGACAATCAGTTCATCCACGCCTCGACCAGTCAGGGCGTGATGCGATCCTCACTGAATAATGTCTACTGGCGCAAAGTTTTCTGGCAGGCGCGACGGATTTAGCCTGATAAGCGTCAGAGATTAACCGATCAAGACTCTGGCACTGACGGCATACGTTATAAAACGAATAACCCTTCATCCTCTCCGTGTTTTATCCCCGCTCAGCGATTTACACTGGGGACGGCATCAGCCTCCGGGGATGTTCCCGGAGGCACCAAGGGAGACAGCATGCAATTTAACAATACCTGGTGGCAGGAATTAAGCGGCTGCTACAGCGCCGTATCGCCAACACCGTTAGCCAACCCTCGTCTGATGTATCACAACACAGCGCTGGCTCACGATCTCTCGCTGGGCGACGAGCTGTTCAGCGCGGAAAATGTCGGGCTGTGGAGCGGTGAACGCCTGGCGGAGGGAATGCAGCCGCTGGCGCAGGTTTACAGCGGGCATCAGTTTGGCGTCTGGGCTGGTCAACTCGGTGATGGCCGCGGACTGCTGCTGGGTGAACAGCAGTTGGCCGACGGACGTAAAATGGACTGGCACCTGAAGGGCGCCGGGCTGACGCCTTATTCGCGGATGGGCGACGGGCGTGCGGTGCTGCGTTCCACGTTGCGCGAATTCCTCGCTTCGGAAGCGATGCACGCGCTGGGCATTCCCACCACCCGGGCGCTGACGATTGTTGCCAGCGATGAGCCGGTTTATCGTGAAACCGCCGAGCGGGGAGCAATGCTGCTGCGGGTAGCGGAGAGCCACCTGCGCTTTGGCCATTTTGAGCATTTTTACTATGCGGGCAATCAGCAAAAGGTCAGTGAGCTGGCCGATTACGCTATTCGTCACCACTGGCCGCATCTGCAACAGGAAGCAGATAAATATCTGCTGTGGTTTAGCGATGTGGTCAGGCGCACCGCGCGTCTGATAGCCAGCTGGCAGAGCGTGGGATTTGCCCATGGGGTGATGAATACCGATAACATGTCGATTCTTGGCCTGACGCTCGACTACGGTCCTTATGGTTTTCTGGACGATTATCAGCCGGCATTTATCTGCAACCACAGCGACCATCAGGGGCGTTACAGCTTTGAGAATCAGCCGATGATTGGGCTGTGGAACCTGAATCGCCTGGCGCATGCGCTCTCCGGTCTGATGACCACCGTGCAGCTGAAACAGGCGCTGGCGCTCTACGAGCCTGAGCTGATGCGCACATGGGGGGAAAAAATGCGGGCGAAGCTGGGGCTGATGACCGCGGACAAGCACGATAACGATATTCTGACTGGTCTGCTGTCGTTGATGACGCGTGAGGGCAGTGACTATACCCGCACCTTCCGGCTGCTGAGTGACAGCGAGCAGCAGCAGTCACGTTCGCCGCTGCGCGATGAGTTTATCGATCGTGATGCGTTTGACAGTTGGTATAACGTCTGGCGTCAGCGGTTATTGCAGGAGGAGCGCAGCGATGAAGATCGCCAGCGATCGATGAAGCAGGCGAATCCGTCCCTGGTGCTGCGAAACTATCTGGCACAGCAGGCCATTGAGCAAGCCGAACAGGACGACACCCGCACGCTGGCAAGACTTCATCAGGCATTGTCCCGTCCGTTTGAGGATTTAGCCGAATTCAACGATCTGACGCGTCGTCCCCCGGACTGGGGTAAAAAAATCGAGGTCAGCTGTTCCAGCTAGTGGCGCAGTTCCACCTGAGGCCCCCTTCGGGCAGCGAGGGGGGAAAGCACAGTGGCAGGGAAGCGTGGAACAGAAGAGAGGGCTGGCCTTAACCTGGCCAGCCGGAAGGTCAAACACGACTGTCGACGGCGTCCGCCAGCTGGGCCAGTACGGCAGCGCTGTCATCCCATCCCAGGCAGGGATCGGTAATGGACTGACCGTAAGTCAGTGGCGTGTCGGGTAAGACTTTCTGCGTGCCCTCCTGCAGGAAGCTTTCAATCATCACGCCGGCAATTGCCGCAGAGCCGTTGCGGATTTGCCCGCTCACTGAGTCAGCGACCTCTTTTTGCCGCTGGTGCTGCTTCAGGCAGTTGCCGTGGCTGAAGTCGATCACCAGCTGCGGGGGCAGACGATGTTCGTTGAGCGCCGCAGTGGCTTCAGCAATGTCTTCCGCATGGTAGTTGGGTTGCCTGCCGCCGCGCAGAATAATATGGCCACCCGGATTGCCACTGGTCTGATAAATTGTCATCTGGCCCTGTTTATCAGGGGAAAGGAACATATGACTGACCCGGGCCGCGCGAATGGCATCCACCGCAATCCGGATATTGCCATCGGTGCCGTTTTTAAAGCCCACCGGACAGGAGAGGGCTGACGCCATTTCCCGGTGGATTTGACTCTCGGTGGTGCGTGCACCGATTGCCCCCCAGCTGATCAAATCGGCAATAAACTGCCCGATCACCATATCAAGGAATTCGGTTGCGGTAGGCATTCCCAGCGCATTGATATCCAGCAGCAGCTTGCGCGCCACCTCCAGTCCCCGGTTAACCCGGAAGCTACCGTCCAGGTCCGGGTCTGAAATCAGGCCTTTCCAGCCCACTACCGTACGCGGCTTTTCAAAATAGGCCCGCATAACGATTTCCAGCCGCGACTGGTACTTATCGCGCAATACCTTCAGGCGGGCCGCGTAGTCCAGCGCTGCAGCGGGATCGTGTAGCGAGCAGGGACCGATTATCACCAGCAGGCGTTTGTCCTCGCCGGCAAGAATGCGGGCAATACGCTGACGGGTGGACATGACCGTTTCGGCTACAGCAGCGGAGATTGGCTGTCTGGCCAGCAGTTCGGCAGGCGTTATCAGGCTGTCGATGCGCGCGGTCCGCAGTTCATCTGTTTTATTCATCGGCTTCTCGAAATTTTGTCTTCACAACGGCAGGAATACCGGGAAGTAATGGCAATCACCTTAAAGCAAATGGCGCTGATTTCAACCACCGCCACAGGATAATGACCATAAAAAAATACCGTCCGGCTGACGTCAGTACATGCGGCGCGCCAGTCCCATGATATCGAGGATTTTCGTGGCGATTTCCTCTACTGAATAATTGGTACTGTTGAGATAGCGGATCTGATGGGTGCGGAACAGCGCTTCGACCTCGCCCACTTCCAGTCGGCACTGTCGCATCGACGCATAGCGGGTGTTCACCGCGCGTTCCTGACGTATTGCCGCCAGCCGCTCAGGGTCAATGGTTAAGCCAAACAGTTTATTCTGGAACGGCTTCAGTGCAGGGGGCAGCTTAAGGTTATCCATATCATCGGCGATAAACGGATAGTTGGCGGCTTTGATCCCGAACTGCATCGCCAGATAGAGGCTGGTGGGGGTTTTACCGCAGCGCGATACGCCAAGCAGTATCACCTGAGCTTCCTCCAGCCCACGCAGTGAAATGCCGTCATCGTGCGCCAGCGTATAGTCAATGGCGGCAATACGGGCGTCATATTTACCCAGGTTACTGGCGGTCAGACCGTGGGTGCGGTTAGCGACCGGAGCCGGCGCGACCCCCAGCTCCTGCTGTAGCGGTGCCACCAGCGACTGCACGATGTCCTGACAAAACCCGTCGCTTTGTAGAATGATCTCGCGGATTTCAGGCGTAACGATTGAGATAAACACCAGTGGACGGACACCACTGTGCTGGTAAATGGTGTTGATTTGGGCCTTGACCGCCTGCGCCCGCTGCACGTTCTCAATAAAGGGCAGCGTTACGCTGTTGGTTTCCACCGGAAACTGGGAAAGTACCGCATGCCCCAGCACCTCGGCAGTTATCGCCGTACCATCTGAAATGTAGAAAACACTGCGTTCGGCATTCACGTCCATTTAATCTCCAGAGTAAGCTCTTCCGCAGACTAAATTATTTACGATGCGGAAAGCAAACGGTGATTTTCGGGAAATATACGGTTAAACGTGCGGTGAAGAAGACAAAGTTTTTACGGGTATCCGATCTCATCCACTCCATGACGCATAAGTACAGTGATACTGCTGCCAGGTATTCATTTAATACACCCCTGGCGATGAAATCATGCCAGGAAGGAATGCTGTTTGTGTTGCGCAAACAAAAGTGCCTGTTTTATCGGTTTTTACTTAACATTATGTAAATTATATCTTTTTTCTTAGAGTGGTAATTTTTGACACGGCCAGCCAGGGTGTAGTTGTCTTAAAAACGCGGCTGGAAGATGGCTTGAACGATTCAACACTTTCTTCACCCTTCGTTGTTATGCCAGTCTCATAAAGCAATGCTGTATCCCTTATTCCTCATAAATCTTACAAGGATTGCTTCAATGTCCAATAAAGGCCAATTGCCGCTCGTGCTCTGGTATAACGAACTTGGCATGCACGATGTCGATCGGGTGGGAGGCAAAAATGCTTCTCTGGGTGAAATGATAACTAACCTGTCATCTCTGGGGGTGTCCGTACCGAATGGCTTTGCGACCACCTCTGATGCTTTCAACCAGTTCCTTGATCAAAGCGGCGTTAACCAGCGTATTTATGAACTGCTGGATAAAACCGATATTGACGATATTGATCAGCTGGCGAAAGCAGGTAAGCAGATCCGTCAGTGGATTATTGATACGCCTTTCCAGCCGGAACTGGAACAGGCCATTCATCGGGCCTACGAGCAGCTGTCTGCTGACGACGCAGACGCCTCATTTGCCGTGCGATCCTCTGCGACCGCTGAAGACATGCCGGATGCTTCTTTTGCCGGACAGCAGGAAACGTTCCTCAACGTTCAGGGTTATGACGCGGTGCTGGTGGCGGTTAAGCACGTTTTCGCCTCACTGTTCAACGATCGCGCTATTTCCTACCGCGTGCATCAGGGCTACGATCACCGCGGCGTGGCGTTGTCTGCCGGGGTACAGCGTATGGTGCGATCTGACCTGGCATCATCGGGCGTGATGTTCACCATTGATACCGAGTCAGGCTTCGATCAGGTCGTGTTTATCACCGCCGCGCTGGGGCTGGGTGAAATGGTGGTGCAGGGGGCGGTGAACCCGGATGAGTTTTACGTTCATAAACCGACCCTGGCAGCAGGCCGGCCGGCCATCGTTCGCCGCAATATGGGCTCGAAAAAGATCCGCATGGTTTATGCCGACTCGCAGGAGCATGGCAAGCAGGTGACGATTGAGGACGTGCCGGAAGAGGAGCGCGACCGCTTCAGTCTGACCAGTGATGAAGTTGAAGCACTGGCGGTACAGGCAATGCTAATCGAGAAGCACTACCAGCGCCCGATGGATATCGAATGGGCGAAGGACGGCCACACCGGCAAGCTGTTTATTGTGCAGGCGCGCCCCGAAACCGTGCGTTCTAACGGTCAGGTGATGGAGCGCTATAACCTGCAGGGCAAAGGCAAAATTCTGGTAGAGGGCCGGGCAATTGGCCATCGTATCGGGGCCGGTGAAGTAAAAGTGATCCACGATATTAGCGAGATGGGCCGCATCGAGAAAGGCGATGTGCTGGTGACGGACATGACCGACCCCGACTGGGAACCGATCATGAAAAAGGCGTCGGCAATCGTGACCAATCGCGGCGGGCGAACCTGCCATGCGGCAATTATTGCCCGTGAGCTGGGTATTCCGGCAGTGGTGGGCTGCGGCGATGCAACCGACCATCTGAAAGACGGTCAGAAAGTCACCGTGTCCTGTGCGGAAGGTGACACGGGCTACGTGTATGACGATCTGCTGGAGTTCGAGGTGAAAAGCTCGCAGGTGGATGAGATGCCGTCGCTGCCGCTGAAGGTGATGATGAATGTCGGCAACCCGGATCGTGCGTTCGACTTCGCCTGTCTGCCTAACGAAGGTGTTGGCCTGGCGCGTCTGGAGTTTATTATCAACCGCATGATTGGCGTACACCCGCGAGCGCTGCTGGAGTTCGATCGGCAGACGCCGGAACTGCAGCAGCAGATCCGCCTGATGATGAAGGGTTTTGACGATCCGGTCGAATTCTACATCGCCCGTCTGACCGAAGGGATCGCCACGCTGGGTGCAGCATTTTCGCCCAAGCGCGTGATTGTTCGTCTGTCCGACTTCAAATCTAACGAGTATGCCAATCTCGTTGGCGGTGAACGCTACGAACCTGAGGAAGAGAACCCGATGCTGGGCTTCCGCGGTGCCGGTCGCTATGTTGCCGACAACTTCCGCGACTGCTTTGCGCTTGAGTGTGCGGCGGTGAAGCGCGTTCGTAACGAGATGGGGCTGACCAACGTTGAGATCATGGTACCGTTTGTACGCACGGTGGCCCAGGCGAAAGCGGTGGTTGAAGAGCTGGAGCGTCAGGGGCTGAAGCGCGGCGAAAACGGGCTGAAGATCATCATGATGTGTGAGATCCCGTCCAATGCTCTCCTTGCCGACCAGTTCCTGGAATACTTCGACGGATTCTCCATCGGTTCGAACGACATGACGCAGCTTGCGCTCGGACTTGACCGTGATTCTGGCGTGGTGTCCGAGCTGTTTGACGAGCGTAATGAAGCGGTGAAGGCGCTGCTGTCTATGGCCATTCGTGCAGCGAAGAAACAGGGTAAATACGTTGGTATCTGCGGTCAGGGCCCTTCTGACCATGAGGATTTCGCTGCCTGGCTGATGGACGAGGGGATTGACAGCCTGTCCCTTAACCCGGACACCGTGGTGCAGACCTGGCTCTCACTGGCTGAACTGAAAGCTTGATGTCACCTTAAAAAGGGAGCGCAATGCTCCCTTTTTAAGGCAAAAAAAACCCATCGCGGGGGATGGGCAAAGACTACACACAGCAATTTTTACTTCACTCAGGGGAAAGGGTGTTTAAAAATCAGAAGCTTGATTTCAAACATGGATTCAATACTAAGCAACGGACTTTCCCAGGTCATTAAGAATCATCTCATTAGTTTAAATTTGATAATGCTTCGACGCTTTGCGGGCGGAGTAAAACCTGCAATCCAAAAGAAAAGGTTAACAAATCTGCTTTACTGGGGCGCATGAAGGCTGGTTATGCACTTTACCATTAAGATTTGTTAATAAATTTACGGTGTTGCCAGGCGAAAGGTTTTTAGGCGCTTATGAGTGCGGCCAACAGGGCCAGCCGCAGATTTGGCTCAGAGGGGCGGGAATTTATCGTCTTCAAACTCTGCCAGTTCTTCCACCACCAGCGTTGGATCGTCACTGGGAGCCGGAACCTCATGGACCCAGACGGATATCAGCCGATATGAAACGGCCAGCACCACAGGACCAATGAACAGACCTATCATGCCGAAAGCCACCAGGCCACCAATAACCCCGGAAAGGATCAGGATCAGTGGCAGGTCGGCTCCCATGCGGATCAGCATCGGGCGCAGTACGTTATCCAGTGTGCCGACCACGCAGCTCCATATCAGCAGTACGGTGGCCCATGTGGTGTCACCACTCCAGTACAGCCAGATAATCGCCGGGACCAGCACGGTCAGCGGACCCAGCTGCACCAGACAGGAAAAAATCATCAGTACCGTCAGCAGCGTGGCATACGGAATACCGGACACTGCCAGCCCAATGCCTCCCAGCACGCCCTGCACCAGTGCAGTGACCACTACGCCCAGTGCGACAGCACGTATTGCCTGGCCGGCGAGCAGCACGGCAGCATCTCCACGGCGAGCGGCCAGGCGAAAGGCAAAGTGACGGATCCCGCGGCCAACCTGCTCACCGCGCCAGTAAAGCAGCATGCTGAACAGCAGCATCAGGCCAAGATGCAGCATAAAACGACCAAAATATCCGGCCTGCGCTACAAAGAAACCGGTTGTTCGGCCGATGTAAGGCTGAACTTTGGCCAACAGCGCGGTCCCGCCTCCGGCGATCAGAGTGTGATAACCGGAATAAAGATTGTCACCGATCATCGGCACATTAGTCAGCCACGCCAGCTGCGGCATTTGCAAATGGCCGGAGCTAATCATCGCGATAAGCGGCGCGCTGTTGTCCAGCAGACTGTTTACCAGCAGTGATATCGGAATAATAAACACCAGCAGCAGCAGCAGCGTCATGGCGATAACTGCCAGTGAACGACGCCCCCACAGCAGTCTCTGAATTTTAAGCATCAGTGGCCAGGTGGCGATCACCACCATGCTGGCCCAGGCAAAACCCAGAATAAAAGGCTGAATCACCCAGAAGCAGGCGACGATCGCAATGCTGATAAACAGCAGTGTGAACACGATCTGCGGCATGTCCCAACCTTTATAAATATTCTTCATGTGTGAACCATTACCTCGGGTCAGTAAACTCCATTTTCGTGCCGTCCGGCTGGAGGTACGAATAATTTGTCATCCTGTCGGCAATCATTTTATTTCTGAAAATTTGCCCCAGCGCGACAGTTACGCTACGGCGGCTACTTTAATCATGATGTATGAAATGATTTTGTGACATACGCAACAGGTTATTCTTTTGTTTCAGCTTTTGAAATAACGGCAGGTGATAAAAAAATGTGATAAAACGAATAGCTGCGTCATCGACGCCACGCAGAATGATTCATACAACACTTTGGTCACGCGATAATGATCCCACAGATTTCACAGGCACCGGGCCTTGTTCAACTGGTGCTGACGTTTTTGGATACACTGAAGCAGCAAGGTTTTACCGGTGAAACGGCGACCAGTTATGCCGATCGCCTGATAATGTCGACCGATAACAGTATTTATCAGCTGTTACCCGATGCCGTGGTCTTCCCCCGTTCCACCGCCGATGTTGCGCTGATTGCCCGGCTGGCTGGCGAAGCGCGTTTTGCATCACTGGTCTTCGCCCCACGTGGCGGCGGCACCGGGACCAACGGTCAGTCGCTGAACCGGGGAATCGTGGTCGATATGTCGCGCCACATGAACCGCATCCTGGAAATAAATACCGAAGAGGGCTGGGTAAAAGTTGAAGCGGGCGTGATAAAAGATCAGCTCAACGCCTACCTCAAGCCCCACGGCTATTTTTTCTCTCCGGAATTGTCCACCAGTAACCGCGCCACGCTGGGGGGGATGATCAACACCGACGCCTCGGGTCAGGGTTCGCTGGTTTACGGTAAAACCTCCGACCACGTTTTGGGCCTGCGCGCGGTGCTTCTCGGGGGCGATATTCTGGATACGCGCCCCATGCCCGTTGCGCTGGCAGAACAGCTGGCGCAGCAGCAGGATGCCGAAGGCAACATTTACCGCGTAGTGTTAGATCGCTGCCGCCAGCAGCGTCAGCTGATTCTGGATAAATTTCCTGCACTGAACCGGTTTTTGACCGGCTACGATTTGCGCCATGTGCTGAGTGACGATTTGCAGCAGCTCGATCTGACGCGCCTGCTGTGTGGAGCCGAAGGCACTCTGGCCTTTATCACTGAAGCGCGGCTGGATATTACGCCGATCCCAAAAGTGCGGCGGCTGGTCAATATCAAATATGATTCGTTTGACTCTGCGCTACGTAATGCGCCGTTTATGGTAGAGGCCAAAGCGCTGTCGGTCGAAACCGTTGACTCCAAAGTCCTCAACCTGGCGAAGGAAGATATCGTCTGGCACTCGGTCAGCGAACTGATCGCTGATGTCCCGAACCAGGAGATGCTCGGTCTGAACATGGTTGAGTTTGCCGGGAATGATAAACCCCTGATTGACAGCCAGGTTGAGGCGCTCTGCGAACGGCTTGATACGCTGATGGCGGAAGGGCAGGCGGGGGTGATTGGCTATCAGCTCTGTAACGACGTTGGCGGCATTGAGCGAATCTACGGTATGCGCAAAAAGGCCGTAGGGCTGCTGGGTAATGCCAAAGGTCGCGCCAAACCGCTGCCGTTTGTGGAAGATACCTGCGTGCCGCCTGAAAATCTGGCGGACTACATTGTCGATTTCCGCGCGCTACTTGACGGTCATAACCTGAGCTATGGCATGTTCGGGCACGTTGACGCCGGCGTGCTGCATGTCCGGCCCGCCCTGGATATGTGCGATCCGCAGCAGGAGGTCCTGTTGAAAAAGATCTCCGATGAGGTGGTGGCACTGACCGCCCGCTATGGCGGACTGCTGTGGGGCGAACACGGCAAGGGCTTTCGGGCGGAATACAGCCCGTCATTCTTTGGCGAGGAGCTGTATACCGAATTGAGGCGCATTAAAGCGGCTTTCGATCCGGCTAACCGGCTGAATCCCGGCAAAATCTGTGCACCGCTTGGCGTGGACGATCCGATGCTGAAAGTTGATGCGGCAAAACGCGGTAGCTGGGATCGGCAGATTCCCGTATCGGTGCGCAGCGACTGGCGCGGTGCGATGGAGTGTAACGGAAACGGACTGTGTTTTAACTTTGATGTGAACAGCCCGATGTGTCCGTCGATGAAAATTACCAGTAACCGCATCCATTCGCCCAAAGGGCGCGCTACGCTAACGCGCGAATGGCTGCGCCTGCTGGCCGAACAGGGCGTTGATCCCCTGGTGCTGGAGAAACAGCTGCCGTCCGGGGGCATCAGCCTGCGCGGGATGATCCAGCGTACCCGCAACAGCTGGCATGCGCGACGCGGCGAATATGATTTCTCGCATGAAGTGAAGGAGGCGATGTCCGGCTGCCTGGCCTGTAAAGCCTGTTCTACCCAGTGTCCGATTAAAATCGACGTGCCCGGTTTCCGTTCGCGCTTCCTTCAGCTGTATCACACCCGCTACCTGCGCCCGGCCAGCGATTATCTGGTGGCAACGGTGGAAAGCTATGCGCCGGTGATGGCTCTGGCACCGAAGGCGTTTAATTTCTTCCTGAGACAGCGTTGGGTTGGTGCGTTAAGCAAGCGCCACCTGGGCATGGTCGATCTGCCGTTACTCTCATCGCCGACCCTAAAACAGCAGCTGTCAACGCACCGCAGCGCGGCCACCACGCTGGAACAGCTTGAGCAAATGAGCGCCGAGCAGCGCGCGCAGCACGTGCTGGTGGTGCAGGATCCGTTTACCAGCTACTACGAAGCGCAGCTGATTGGCGATTTTGTCAAACTGATCGACAAGCTTGGTCTTACGCCGGTGGTCCTGCCGTTCTCGCCTAATGGCAAAGCGCAGCACATTAAAGGCTTCCTGCAGCAGTTTGCCCGCACCGCTCAGAAAACATCTGACTTCCTTAATCGCGTGGCGCAGCTGGGGCTGCCGATGGTCGGGGTCGATCCGGCGCTGGTGCTGTGCTATCGCGATGAGTACCGTCAGGTACTGGGGGATAAGCGCGGTGATTTCAATGTTCAGCTGGTGCATGAATGGCTGGAAAAGGTGCTGGTGAACCGCGACATCCAACCACCAGGCGGTGAATCCTGGTATCTGTTCGGCCACTGCACCGAAGTGACCGCGCTGCCTGCTTCAGTCAGGCAATGGGAAACGATCTTCTCACGTTTTGGCGCGAAGCTGGAAAGCGTCAGCGTGGGCTGCTGTGGCATGGCGGGCACTTACGGCCATGAAACCAAAAACCTCGAAAATTCGTTGGGTATCTTCGAGCTGTCCTGGCAAAAGGCACTGCAAAAACTACCTCGTCAGCGCTGTCTGGCTACCGGTTATTCCTGCCGCAGTCAGGTTAAACGCGTGGAGGGGATCGGTATGCGCCATCCGCTGCAGGCATTACTGGAGATCCTGTAATGGCTCTCTGGCAGCGAGAGGTGACGCTGGAACAGCTGAATCTGCACAGCAAAGGCACGCTGGTTGAACACCTTGGCATTCGGTTTACTGCGCTCAATGACGACAGCATTGAAGCGGTAATGCCGGTTGATAACCGCACCCGCCAGCCTTTTGGATTGCTGCATGGCGGGGCTTCGGTCTCGCTGGCCGAAACGCTGGGATCAATGGCCGGATATCTCTGTACTCAGGGAGAGCAGCAGGTGGTCGGACTGGAGATTAATGCTAATCACGTGCGGTCCGCGCGGGAAGGGGAAGTGCGCGGCATCTGTCGCGCCATCCACATCGGGCGGACACATCAGGTATGGCAGATTGAAATTTACGGCCCGGACAGTCGATTATGCTGTACCTCGCGCTTAACAACGGCGGTGAAAGCTTAATAACCCTAATTTATCCGGGGTTTTTCGCTGCCCGGCCACGCGGTATACTGTTTTCGGGACTCTATAATCCGCGACGCATGTTTCACAAACTCGCTTTGCAGCACGGTTGCTTTATCCCATTCACCGTCAGGTGCCAGCTGATGACACCGGCGGGCAAGGGAGTGGCGCGCCAGCTGTCAGGACTGCATGCGGAACAAACGCTCGCGGGATGTATTGCTCAGCTCAGTAACCAGTCGATGATGGAGTTCGCCCATGGCGTGCAGATAGCTCCGATCGTCACCGTTTAGCTGGCAAAGCTCAGCCATTTCGAGGCAGGTATCATTGAACTGGCGTAACTGCTCAATGGTGCATTCCGGGCGGTTCAGCTTTGCCCGCGCCACAGAGAAATCGACGGTGATATCAGGTACGGAAATCGTATATCCATCAATCTTCTGTTGCAGCCATGCACTCATCGACAGATTCATTGTCGGTCCCGCTCACGTTAATGATAATCATTATCATATTATAGCTGCGTTAATATTCAATCTTTTGGCGGATTTTTTATCGATAAAAATTGTCTCTCAAAAAAATTGGTAATAACGATAAGCGTGACGAGGGATTCGGGTAAATGATGATTAAAAATAAGCTCGCTGGGGTTACATCTCAGAAACATTTTGTTTTCAACAATTTATCTTTTGCGTTTTTGACCTGAAGAGCACGTCACAATCTGTTGTACAGGGGCTAAACTTACTCCATAAGATTAGAAAAGCACCTAAATGGTAATGTCCATGCAAAACAAGAGGTTGAAGTGATACAGGTTATCACTAACATAGAGGCACTAGCCCGAAGGGCTAACGTATCGCGAGGTAATTTATGCAATCAGCAAATCCAGCATCTTTTTCCCCAGATGACTTTGTCTGGAAAGGACTGACGCTCACCGACAGCGCCGCCAAACAAATCAGCAATCTCGCCGCGGGCGATCCTGACATCAAGGGGCTGAAACTGGGCGTCAAGACGTCAGGCTGCGCCGGTTTTGGTTACACCATGGATCTGGTCAAGGAGACGGCGAAGGATGATTTGGAATTTAGCCATAATGGTGCATCGCTGTTTGTGCCCCTTCAGGCAATGCCCTACATCGACGGTACGGAAGTGGATTTTGTTCGTGAAGGCCTGAACCAGATTTTCAAATTTAATAACCCTAAAGCTCAACACGCCTGTGGCTGTGGTGAAAGCTTTGGCGTTGAGTAAACTCTATGTCTCGTAATACTGACGCATCTGATGATGTACAGGTTTGGGAAGGCAGCCATCAGAAGTACAAAGAAGGCTTCTTCACCCAACTGGAAACCGAAGAGTTCGCTCATGGCATCAACGAGGATGTTGTGCGCGCGATCTCGGCTAAGCGTAATGAACCTGAGTGGATGCTGGATTTCCGCCTGAAGGCGTTTGCCGCCTGGCTGGAAATGGAAGAGCCGCACTGGCTGAAAGCTAACTATAAAAAACTGAACTATCAGGATTACAGCTACTACTCGGCGCCCTCCTGCGGCAGCTGTGATGACGCCTGTGCATCAGAGCCCGGTGCGACCCAGGCTTCCGGTAGCGAAGCGCCCAACTACCTGACGCAGGAAGTGGAAGACGCCTTTAAACAGCTGGGTGTCCCCGTGCGTGAAGGGCAGGAAGTGGCGGTTGACGCCATCTTTGACTCAGTGTCTGTGTCGACCACCTACCGCGACAAGCTGGCCAAAGAGGGGATTATCTTCTGTTCATTCGGTGAGGCGATTCACGAGCATCCTGAGCTGGTTAAACAGTATCTTGGCACCGTGGTGCCGGCTAATGACAACTTCTTTGCCGCGCTCAACTCTGCCGTCGCCTCGGACGGTACCTTTGTCTACATTCCTAAAGGCGTACGCTGCCCGATGGAGCTGTCTACCTATTTCCGTATCAATGCGGCGAAAACCGGACAGTTTGAGCGCACCATCCTGATCGCCGATGAGGGCAGCTACGTCAGCTACATTGAAGGCTGTTCTGCGCCGGTACGCGATACCTACCAGCTGCATGCGGCGGTGGTGGAAGTGATTATCCACAAAGACGCCGAAGTGAAGTATTCCACCGTGCAGAACTGGTTCTCAGGCGGCGACAACGAAGGCGGGATCCTGAACTTCGTCACCAAGCGTGCGCTCTGTGAGGGCGAAAACAGCAAAATGTCCTGGACCCAGTCAGAAACGGGATCCGCCATTACCTGGAAATACCCAAGCGTAATCCTGCGCGGTGACAACTCAATCGGTGAGTTCTTCTCGGTAGCGCTGACCAGTGGACGTCAACAGGCCGATACCGGCACCAAGATGATCCATATCGGAAAAAATACCAAGTCGACGATCATCTCGAAAGGTATCTCTGCCGGACGCAGTGAAAACACCTACCGTGGGCTGGTGAAGATTATGCCAACGGCAACCAACGCGCGTAATTTCACCCAGTGTGATTCGATGCTGATTGGTGCCGACTGCGGTGCGCACACGTTCCCGTATGTTGAAGTGCGTAATAACACGGCGCAGCTGGAACACGAAGCGACAACGTCACGTATTGGTGAAGATCAGCTGTTTTACTGCCTGCAGCGCGGCATCAGCGAAGACGATGCGATTTCAATGATCGTAAACGGCTTCTGTAAGGATGTTTTCTCTGAGCTGCCGCTGGAATTTGCGGTAGAAGCGCAAAAACTGTTGGCAATCAGCCTGGAACACAGCGTGGGCTAAACCTGCACCAGGAACTTTACCCAAGGGTATTAACAGTGCCGAAACGCACTGCACAGGAAACCATATGTTAAGCATTAAAGATTTACAGGTCAGCGTTGAAGATAAAGCGATCCTGCGTGGGTTGAATCTTGAGATTAAACCCGGTGAAGTTCACGCCATTATGGGACCGAACGGCTCCGGGAAAAGTACGCTGTCTGCAACGCTGGCAGGGCGCGAAGATTACGAAATCACCGGGGGTTCCGTTGAGTTCAAGGGCAAAGATCTGCTGGAGCTGGACCCTGAAGATCGCGCCGGTGAAGGTATCTTTATGGCGTTCCAGTATCCGGTTGAAATCCCCGGCGTCAGTAACCAGTTTTTCCTGCAAACCTCGGTGAACGCGGTGAGAAAATATCGCGGTCAGGAAGAGCTTGACCGTTTCGATTTCCAGGACTTTATCGAAGAAAAAATCCAGCTGCTGAAAATGCCTGAAGACCTGCTGACGCGCTCTGTTAACGTTGGCTTCTCCGGCGGTGAGAAAAAGCGTAACGATATCCTGCAAATGGCCGCGCTGGAACCGGATCTCTGCATCCTCGATGAAACCGACTCCGGCCTGGATATCGATGCGCTGAAAATCGTCTCTCAGGGCGTGAACAGCCTGCGCGATGGCAATCGTTCCTTCATTATTGTGACCCACTATCAGCGTATCCTTGACTATATCAAGCCTGATTTTGTACATGTGCTCTATCAGGGCAAAATCGTGAAATCAGGGGATTTCTCGCTGGTGAAACAGCTGGAGGAGCAAGGCTATGGCTGGCTTACCGACGAAGAGTGATAACGCGCTGCAACAGTGGCATCACCTGTTTGAAACCCGCGCTGAGCATCGTTCCATGCAGGCGCAGCAGCACTGGCAGCAGCTGCTGCGCGAAGGTTTGCCGACGCGCAAGCAGGAAAACTGGAAGTACACACCGCTGGATACGCTGTTCAGCCATCAGTTTGTCCTGCCGCAGCAGGCCGCGCTGACAATCGAAGAGGTCAACGCACTGGCACTGAATATTGATGCGGTGCGTCTGGTCTTGGTGGATGGC
>CAJYIY010000098.1 GCA_913775305.1 uncultured Erwinia sp.
CATTATGATCGGTCATGGTTGGCTCCAAAACGACGCAGGTTTTTCAGCGCCCGGTGCAGCAGCGATTTCACTGCCGCCACCGTCAGATTGTTGTGCGCGGCGGCTTCCGTCAGGCTCATTTCGCGCAGGTGAACGTGTTCAACAATATCCCGCTGCCGGGAGGGCAGCTGATTAAGATAACCTTCCAGCTCCTGACCGTTTTCCGCAGGCTGTTCACTGTGCGGGATGGCGAGTTCCGGCAGCGCATCGCCGGAAATTTCCCAGCGCTGATAGCGTCCGCGACGCCTCAGCGCATCAATCGCCCGGGCTGAGATTATCGCTATCAGCCAGGGCAGAAAGGGAAAAGCAGGATCGTAGGTATGGCGCACCCGATGTACCGTCAGCAGCACATCCTGCACCACATCCTCAGTCAGGGCATCGTCGAAAATCTGTTTGCGCACCCGTGAACGGATCACCGGCACCAGCGCTTTGAGCAACCGTGTATAGGCCGATCGGTCGCCTGCCTGTGCCTGCGCCATAAGCGCAGGCCAGCTTTCGCGCGCGCTGTCATTTATTGCCATCTTCCGCCTTGTTATTACGCTTTTTTACCGGCGGCCTGATTCAGGGCATTCACCACAATACCCGGCGTCAGAACCTGAGGCAGCACTTTGGGTGGCCCCCCGTCGGCGGGATAAACCACGTACAGCGGCAGACCGCCCTGGCCAAACTCGTTGAGCGCATCATCCACGTCCGGGTTAAATTTGGTAGAGTCTGCCACCATATACAGCGTACCGGTTTTTGCCAGTGCGTCCCTGACCGCCTGGGTAGAGAGCGACGTTTTCTCGTTAACCTGACAGGTTATACACCAGGATGCAGTAAAGTTCACAAAAATGGCTTTACCCTGTCCACGCTGTGCAGCCACGGTCTGCGGCGTCCATTTTTCCTGAGCGACCGTTGCTGCTTCGGCAGGCAATGCATCCCCCGGTTTGATCAGGCCCGGAAGGGGGGCCAGTACGGCAACGGCCAGTACGGCGGTTACGGCATACATCAGTTTATGGCCTTTGCCCTGGAGATGGCGATGCTGCGCCATACCGTACAGCCAGGCCGCAAAGCTCAACACCACCGAGGCAGCCAGCAGCGTCGCCAGTGCCGCGCTTCCTGCCTGCTGCGCCAGTACCCATACCAGCCAGGCGTACGCACCGAACATCGGGAAGGCAAGGGCACGTTTAAGCACATCCATCCACACGCCGGGTTTTGGCAGCAGTCGTGCCAACGATGGAAACAGCGATATCAGGGTAAAAGGCGCGGCAAAACCCAGCGCCAGAGCAAAAAATATCACCAGTGCGACCGCAGGAGGCTGCACCAGGGCATAGCCAATGGCGCTGGCCATAAACGGCGCGGCGCAGGGTGTGGCGACAATAATCGCCAGCGCACCGGTCAGTGCGGAGCGAACAAACGCACCGCGTCCGACATCAAGCGCCCCCACGCGCTGCGCCGACAGGCCAACTTCAAATACACCCAGCAGATTGAGCGCCGCGGCGAGGATCACCAGAGACAGCAGGGCAATGACCAGCGGTGACTGTAGCTGGAATCCCCAGCCCACCGCGGCCCCTCCCGTACGCGCCGCCAGCAGGATGCCGGCAAGCGCCATCATGGTCAGCGTCACACCCAGCATGAAAGCCACTCCTTCTCGGCGGGTACCGGCGGTATTACCCGCATGACGCAGTAGCCCAAGCGCCTTCAGTGAAATCACCGGAAATACGCAGGGCATAAAGTTCAGAATGATGCCGCCAATAAAGGCGGCCAGCATGGCAGTTAACATCGCTGGCCTCTTTGCTTAGTGGGTATGTGGGTGCGCCGCGTCGTACTGCTTAACGGCGGCCAGCGTTTTTTCGATATGGGTTTCCGGGTTTCTGTTGGTGTAACTCAGCAGGATTTTGCCATCGGGTGCGATCACATAGGAGGTCCGGTCAGAGAGCGTTTTGCCTTTCATCTCGATCAGGGTCTGATACTTACCCGCCACTTTCGCCCCGGGATCGGCGGCAACGGCAAACTTATCGCGGCATTCCAGTCGGGAGAAGTCGCTGACCTGTTCGGTATTTCCGGCAGTGACACCAATCACCGTCGCGCCCATTTTAGTAAAGTCATCGGTCGCTTCGGCAAAGTCATGGGCTTCGATGGTGCAGCCGGCGCTGAAAGCCGCCGGGAAGAAGTACAGCACGACCGGGCCTTTTTGTAACGCCTTCTGCAGCGAGAAGGTCATCGGCTTCCCAGCGAGCGCACCCTGCAGTTCGAAATCAGGCGCTTGAGCCCCGGTGGGCAGTGCGGCTCCGGCGTTAAAGGCGAGGGCGGAGAGGCCCAGCGCGGCGGAGAAGGTCAGTTTAGCGGCCAGTTTTTTCAGTTTCATCGTCTGCTCCTGCGAATTTTGAGAGTGCCGGTTTGGTTGACTCCTTAATCAGTTCGCAGCAGCAGACAGAAAAGTTGCGCCGGGCAGAAAAAAATTATTCGCCCCAGCGTTTCCTCAGATAGTTGACCGCTTCCTGCGTTTGCGGCTGATTGAGATAGCTCTCCCTGAAGAGGATGGTGCCACTGATTTGCGGCAGTGAGTCATTCAGATCGAGCTGTTTTTTCAGCTCCGGCACGCCGCCGCCGAGTGTCCAGTCCGGCTCATTTTTCGATGGTGCACCCACCTTATACAGCGCAATACCGATATACAGCCGAGTTTTCGTCGGCTTGACCACTTCAGACCACCATTTTGCCAGTACGTCATAGCGGGCGGCATCGCGAGCGAAAGGCCAGTATATTTGCGGTGCGATGTAATCCAGCAGTCCCTGCTGCACCCAGCGCCGGGTATCCGCATAAGATTCATCATAGGCGGCGGCGCCGCGCGTATCGGAGCCAGCGGCGTCGTGGGAACGATTTCGCCACACGCCGGCCGGGCTGACGCCAAATTCCACGTTGGGTTTCAGCTGCTTGATGGTGCGGGAAACCTGTTCAATCAGCAGCTGGGTATTGTGCCGCCGCCAGTCGGCTTTGGAGGCAAACGCCTGCCCGTACTGCCTGAAAGTCTGGCTGTCGTTAAGCGCCGATCCCGGTGACTCGGTATAGAAGTAGTCATCAAACTGCACGCCGTCTACCGGATATCGTGCAACCACCTCTGCGACAATGCTGGTGATCCAGTCACGTGCTTCGGGGATCCCCGGGTCAAGGACATAGCGATCGCCTGAGGAGCGGATCCAGTCACGGTGTAGTACGAAGACGCTGGCCGGATTCTGCGACAGCGTGCGATTCAGCTCTGCAACGGTACCGGGCTTAGTATTGCCCGTCACGCGATAAGGGTTGAACCAGGCATGAACCTTGATGCCGCGCCTGTGGACTTCATCCAGCATAAACTGCAGCGGATCGTAACCCGGGTCCTGGCCAATTTTTCCGGTCATCATATCCGACCACGGCAGGATTTTTGACGGCCAGAGCGCCGTGCCGTCGGGTTTTACCTGGAAGAACACCGTATTAATACCGAGGCTTTTCAGCTTATCCAGCTTGTCGGTGAGCGCTTTTTTCTGCTGACTGATACGCAGGGCATCGTTGCTGATATTCACGGAACTTACCGGCGGCCAGTCAAGGCGGGAAACCGTGGTTAACCATACGCCGCGCATCGGCTGATGGGATTGCGTCGGGATCTGCGGCACGGGCTGATGCGCTACGGACGGCAGCGGCGTTACCAGGGAAACCGGCGGACTGCTGGCGCAGCTGGCGAGGAGCAGCGCGACCACGGCGAGCATACCGTACTGGCATTTAACCCGCGGGGAAAGGTTACGGAACCGGGCGATGATTAACTTCCTTTTTCATACCAGCGATGAGTGAGAGGTATTCTCTTATTATCTGTACCGTTGTCAATGTAGCAGATGATGGCAGGGCGGCAGAAAATCGCTTCTCAATGAAAGAGTCAAAAGTAATATGTATTTGCATCATTGACGTTCAGCTACAGAACTTTTGCCGGATGGATAAAGAGGTTGTAGCTGAGGGGCGGCGGACTCAGTGCGGCTGCTGATGGTTAATTTAACATAATATACATTATGCGCACCAGTGCTACACACGGTCAAAAGTAACTCTACGACGTGAAACAGTCATACAGGCAACGGCCTGCTTTAGCGGATTCAATGAGCATTCCTATCGTGTAATCCGGCACATAAGGAATATCACGTTTACGAAACGGATTAAGTAAATCCTTTAGTGGCGATTCTGGCGTGACGCCATAACGCTGTGGGAGTCAGGTAATTTCTACCCACCCATGGCGCATTGCCGCGAAATGCTAAAGCTTAACCCGAACGATAACCAAGGGATTCGCCATTCATTCACTGGTTCTATTGTCTCGAACTGGAGATGGTGGACGAGCTGACTGGATTTGACCCTATATATCCAGACGCATTTTCCCTCTTATGGTTGCGATAACTTCCTGCGTATATATTCCCGTGGTGAGCGATATCCCAGTGCGCTGTGCGGATGATGCTCATTGTAATGACTGAACGCCACCGCCAGATTCATCACCGCCGTCTCGCTGTCCGGTTTTGGCATGATGCTGATGTAGTCTCGCTTCATTGTCTTTACCAGGCTCTCTGCCATACCGTTGCTTTCCGGGCTGCGTACCGCCGTCGTCCGGGGCTCAAGGCCCAACATCCTTGCGAACGCGCGCGTCTCACGTGCTCTGTAACAGGAACCATTATGCGCCCGCATCTTCAGTACACACGCGCCCTCCTCGCCTACAGACAGTCATCAACAGATGCCGATGATATCGCTAAAGCTGCTAGACACATCCCCGATTTGTTATCAAAGTGCCGCATGCAGCCTAAGTTTAACAGTGGATATACCACGTCAGGTGAAATGGATGAAGCCATTTGATTACGTGAATAATAATATAAAACCCTGGATTCAAACTCATAGAGCAATCGAGTGGATTAGAGGGCTTAACCTCTGATGTATAATGTCAATAAGTGCTCTTGTTTTCGCGGGCAAGTAGCGTCGATTGGAGTAAATCGCGAACAAGTGCAATGGGGCCGCAGACTGTTCAAACTCAATTTCGATTAGTCGGCCATCGCTGATATAGGGCTGGCAGGCTTGTTTCGAGAGAATTGCAAAACCTACACCTGATACTGCCGCCCGTCCTGCCATCTCTCCGCTGTTTACCCGATAATGCCCTTTAACTGCAATTGTCTCGAACCTACCATTTGTACTGACAAATTGCCAGGGTGTCCCTTTCAGGGCGCTTACAGTTGTAATGCAGGGTAATTCTTTAAATTGCTGGATATGAGAAGGCGTGCCATAACGCTCAATGACGGAGGGAGCTGCAACAATGGTGCACGGGATAGTTACCAGATGGCGGGCGATGTAGTCACTGTCATCCATCTGACCACGGCTCACAATGATAGCTAAATCAAGATCATCTCGCAGAGATTCGAAACCTGACAAATTTGTGACACAGCTGATCTCCAGATCTGGGTACTGACAGGCGAAATCGGCAATAACAGAACCCATCAATGCAGGACCTATTTCATTGGGAATACAGATACGTAATGGACCTTTAAGTTGGACCTGTCCTTGGGTTAACTCAGACTCCGTTTGTTCAAGAGCTTCAAGCAGTGGCTTTGCTCGCGCATAGAGTAGTTGCCCCGCCTGGGTGAGCTTCATATGGCGTGTACTACGCTCGATAAGCTGGAGGTTCAGTTTTTCTTCTAACTTAGAAATACAACGACTTACGTTTGATGTTGGTATTTCAAGGGCTTTGGATGCTCCAACAAAACTTTCTCTATCAACCACGGCGATGAACACTTTCAGGGTATTAAAGTCGAGAGCCGGACGCATAGTAAATCCCATATTTGATAACAATATACGCAACTTTTACCATCTTATGCTGGTTATTGATAGCAGATAAACTTTTGGCATCTTTCTCTTACAGGTTGCTTTTTATGCCACAGGTTAGTCAGATGTTGAATCATAAAACACTAATGCGGATAGCTATCATCATGGCCTTTATCCAGTTTACTAATGCGCTGGAATACATGGCGTTAACGCCTGTTTTTTCCTTTATGGCAGAGGCGTTTTCGGTTCCGATTTCATTTTCAGGATATGTCTCCGGTATGTACACACTAGGTGCAGTTCTTTCCGGTGTTGCTGCTTTTTATTGGATAGACCGATTTGATAAGAAGCGATTCTTAATGCAGAACATGCTGCTGTTGGGAGCACTAACATTTGTGTCTACATTTATAACAAATTTTGACACCCTATTGGCTCTACGATTTTGCGCAGGATTGGTTGGCGGTACAACTATGGGGGTGGGGACGAGTATCTTGATAAATTGCTCTCCTGTTAACATACGTGGGAAAATGCTGGCCACGGTAATTGCATCATTTTCGATAGTCAGCATTGTTGGTATGCCAGCAATACTGTTTTTTTGTACACACTATGGTTGGCATGTTTCTCTGTGGTCTGTCAGTTTTCTGTGTCTGCTGTCTTTACCGTTTATATCCCTTTTCATTCCTAAGGATACAATTCAATCACGTACTAAGAACAAGCTATCTATTGATACTCAAACCCTGCTCTTCGCCTCTTGTAATGCACTGGTACAGTTTAGCCCAATGCTGATCATTCCCATTTTGACCCCATTAATGACCTGTCATTTGGGGGCACAACAAGACCAACTGCCTTTGCTGTTCTTAAGCGGAGGAATTGCAGGTTATCTGTCTACAAAAATAACAGGAGTACTGACATCGCGTCTTTCTGCGCTGATGCTGGCTACAGTTTCAACGCTGTTTTTTGTGCTCAGTTTACTGGTCCCTGCAACGGGCTATCATAACGCAATTCTATTTATTACCTTATTTCTAGGTTCTTCATATAGTCGGCTGGTTTCATCAGCTTCGGTTACGATCCAGTATCCAGCGGATGAACAACGTGCCAGTTTTTCTTCGTTACAGGCTGCGATAATGTCCCTGATAACAACTATTGCATTCTTTATGTCGTCCTTATTACTGCCCGACCAGGGAATAACAACACAGAACTTAGACCGATTACTGGTAGTCTGCGCATTAGCAGCGATTGGGTTTCCTCTGCTGGTCATTGCACTGCAAAAAAAACTGGCTAAACGTATTCACCAACCCGACCACTTTGTTATTCATTAGGTTAACGTTCCTGTAGATACAAACCGGACATTTTAGCGTTATCTTGCCCAGGACGTTCCTAATGTTACGCTGACTTTGGTCCGACGCTCGGCTGCGAGAAGATAACGGTGATCGCTAAATCGCTGATACGTTCGCTCGTCTCTGAGCATTAAAATACAGTTTTATCCTAAAGCCACAGGCTAACCATCGTGGCATTATCATCTACGTTAATCACACTAATGACGTTTTTTATGAGGGAATATTTATGAAAAAGACGATTATCGCCCTGTCAGCCATTTTACTGGCGACTTCCGCCTTCGCGGCCACACACGCAACTGATGAAACCGTCGCCAATGCACAGGCTGGCGCGAATACTGCCAAAGAGAAACTGCACGAAGCGCAGCACGCAGGTGCAGAACAGAAGCTTAAAGCTGAGCATGCCGCAGAAGGTAAAAGCGACAGCCTTGGCAGCAAAGTGAGCGAAGGTTCTCAGAAAGCCTGGCATGAAACCAAAGAAGGGACCGAAAAAGGCTGGGATGCGACCAAAGAAGGCGCACAGAAAGGCTGGAACAGCACGAAAGAAGGTGCCAGCGAAATGAAGAAAAAAGTAACCGATTAATGACATTCCCCTGATTTACAGCAAAATGCCGCGGCCCGTCTGCGGCATTTTCTTGTCTGGCAGCGGGGCTTACACCCTGCCCTTTTTTGCCGATATCCAGGCACCTATCGGGGCGAAATCTGATATGTGCAATGCCAATGATACTCGCTGCGGCTGGCACGTCGATTGGCCCGAATGATACGGCAATTGCCGGACACGCCCTTTCCGCCGATGCTGTTCTGCCGACAAATAATATGCGGAAGTTTGACCGAGTGCCGGGCTTAACGCTGAAGGACCGGGGGAGTGAGTGCGAAACGGAAATCCAGCATGCCATAGATAGATATACCCCCTGTGCGACCTGTACAGACACTAAAGCTTCATTGAAGGAAATTGATTTCACACATTCGTATGTTGTAACTAATAATGCCTGCGAAGTTACTTCCGTTTTTCGACGTCGATGCGCAGAGGTTATCCGGAAAGTAACGCCCGGACAATGAACAGGCGGCAGATGATCGGGTCCTCGCTTCACGCTTTACCGGGATGATGGTTGCACCCGCAGGATACGGGGTGGATTTTTCTCATAGTTGCACGCGGCGGTGCTTCAGTGTCAAAATATTATTTCACGATAAAAGAAGGTAGAGATCTGCTATGCAGCACATTGTTGAAGGTTTTCTGAATTTCCAGAAAGATATTTTCCCTAATCAGAAAGAATTATTCCGCAGCCTTGCTTCCAGCCAGAATCCCAAAGCGTTGTTTATCTCCTGCTCAGACAGCCGTCTGGTGCCGGAACTGGTCACCCAGCAGGAGCCCGGACAGCTCTTTGTTATTCGCAACGCCGGCAACATCGTGCCCTCCTTCGGTCCTGAACCGGGTGGTGTTTCTGCGACTATCGAATATGCAGTAGTCGCCCTGGGCGTGACCGATATTGTGATTTGTGGCCACTCCAACTGCGGTGCGATGAAAGCGATTGCCACCTGCCAGTGCCTGGATCCCATGCCAGCCGTGGCGCACTGGCTGCGCTACGCCGATGCGGCGAAAGCGGTCGTTGAGAAGAAAACCTACGCCAGCGAAGAAGAAAAAGTCAATGCCATGGTGAGAGAGAACGTCATCGCCCAGCTGAACAACATTAAAACTCACCCATCCGTTGCGGTAGGACTGCGTGATAAGGCGCTGCGCCTGCACGGTTGGGTTTATGACATCGAAAGCGGCGTAATCCGCGCGCTGGATAAGGACACCCAGGACTTTGTGGTACTGTCCGAAAATCCGGGTGTTTGCTACGAGTAATTGCATCAGGGGCACGGATGCCCGGTTAATCCCCCGCTCCGCCTAAAACATCAGACCGTGCGTGACTGCACGCAGCAGGATCCCCACCAGCGCCCCCGGAAGAGCAAAGCGAAACAGCCTGACAAAACGGCTGGCAATACCCAGATAGATACCAATGCCGGGCAGATCCAGCGTCTGCACCATAAATCCGGCGGAGGCGTTCACCTGCTGTGCGGTCATTAATCCACGATGTAGCAGATCGGAAACTACGCCAAAATAGGCCGTCCCGCCCGCCAGGCATTTGGTTAATGCGGGAAGAATAAAGATGTCAGAAACGTGAAAGAGACCCAGCAGCGGGGCAATCAGCCGGGTCAGCAGCTCAATCGCCCCCGCCTCTTTCAGAATACCCACCACGGTCAGTGACAGGATCAGCATCGGTACCGAACCCAGCGACAGGCGGATAGCGTCCGAACCGGCTCCATTAATGATGGCAATAAGACCGGTTGAGGATTTATCCTCGGGTGGCGTTTCATCGCGCTGTAGTGAGGCCACTGACAGCCGGCGACCAAAAAAGTACCAGGTGATCGCCGCCGCTCCCAGGCCACCCGCGACCGAAATACCCAGCGCAGCGCCCCAGTGCAGACCAAAGGGGATCAGCGGATAGAAGACGTTGCCCTGCCCCATGGCAAACAGCATCGCCAGCGTTGCAGCAAGATGACGGTCCGATGCGCCCCGCTTTTCCATAATCGCCAGCGCGGCCAGCGGTGCGGCAAAGCTGACAAAGTTCAGCTGGATAAGGGCAAAGATGCCCATACCGGTGATACCAAACGGCTTCAGCAAAGGCGTCATCAGCAGCACGATGCGATCAAGAACTCCCCTGACCTCAAGATACTTCATGATAATCAGCATCACGACCATAATGGGTATCAGCGTATAAAGCGCTACATTCACCGAGGCTTTACCTGCAGACATAATGATACCAATAATATCCATCAACAACTCCGAACGGGTGAAATTGCCAGTAAGTTATACCAGGCAGGGATTAACCGCTATGGCCGTGTGGCTGAAATTGACATCAGCATTAAAATATCCCCTCCTGGTGCAATAAACAGCCTTTTTCGGTGAATAAGCAGTCAGGGCATGCTAATCTCTGACGGCAAAAGATCGCATCAATAAGGGAACGCGGTGACAACCTATATCTTCAACCTGGATGGTACCAATATTACGAACGGTGAACCGTTAAACAGTAATTTTGTAGAAGCGATTTTTTCCCTCGAAGACTCCGCCCGTATTATCTTCACTTCAGTCCGTCCGGTGCGGGACTTGCTGCCGCTGTTACCCCACGAACTGCGCGACTGTCTGATGATTGGCAGTCATGGCGCCGTGGCCTGGCAGCAGGGAGAATACCTGCACACTACCCCCTTTGAAGCCGGGGCAGCGCACAAGATCCTTGACTGGCTGCAGCAGCATCAGGTGCCTTATATACTTGAAGGCATCTGGAGTTTCTCGACTTCAGCCGTAGCCCATCCCTTCCATGCTGACATGCGAAACCTGACCGATGGTGAAATAAAAGAAAGCGATCTGATCAACCAGGGGATCAGTAAAATTCTCATACTCAGCAGCGAGTTCAGGACGCAAATCGATCGGTTTTTGCTGAAAGAGGGGTTTGAATATTCTCTTCACCACCATCAGCATAATGATATATTCGACATCAGCCCGGGGCAGGCGAATAAATACCAGGTGCTGAAGATGTTGGGTGTGGACTTCAACCACACTGTCGCTTTTGGCAATGACAGAAGTGATTTTGAAATACTGAATAATGCCGGGATTTCTATCTTCACCGGCGAGCCGCATTATTACGCAGGCGCCAGCCATTATTGTAAAACGGAAGCACTTCCGGCTTTGCTGAACGAATTTTCAACAATTCAGGAATAACGGCTGGTCCGGTAAAACGATTACTTCAACCGCCGATCGAACCGGAAGTCAATTTTCACCGCCCTGCTGACGATAAACGGAAACTGCGGATGCAGCGGATTGAGCAGAAAGTTAAACTCCACTGGCGACAGTGCGCTTGGTACTCTGAGCGCCACGGCATCACCACTTTGCACCCAGCGATCGCCAATCTCTGCCAGCTCCGGTGGTGCTTCCGGGGCTGCCCATCTGGCCGGGAGGATTTGATTATCGATCATCTGAATTAACTCATCATCAACATCAATCGACAGCAGAGTAAAACTGTCCAGCAGACTGGCGGCATGCAGATGAACCAGCGTTTCCAGCATGGTCAGAGACGCCGTTTCGGCAGCGTAAACCATCGCCGTCCCCACGCTGTTCCAGCGCCCCCCCGCTTCCTTAGCTCCCTGCCCGCTCCAGGCATCGGTCGCGAATCGGGTTTTCGTCAGGCGATAAAGGATCAGGACCAGACCCCGTGCTCCAGCCGGGTAATCAGCCGCATCACTTCCCAGGCCCCGGATTCAGACGCCAGCAGATCGGCGGGCGCTTTCCAGCCTAACGCACGGCTGGGCTCATTCAGCCACTTCTGCGCGGCACGCTTATCGCCTTCAAACAGATCGACAGCGCGATCCAGCACCCGGATAAAGCGCACCAGCCGCTCGCTTTGATCGGGGCTGAAACGCTTTTTGATATTTCGACTGAATGTCGTGCTGGGGATGCCGGTCATCCGCCGCAGTTCAGACTGAGTGATCTGCGCCCAGCTGGCAATACGGTTGGCGACCTCACCCTCCAGGCCTTTATCAATTTCGTCCACCAGCATAACACCGTCTGCCACGTTCAGGCCGACATGCTGCCACAGCGTTTCCACACGCGGCACGGATACGGCAGGAGTAAACATTTTCATCACGGGCCCTCCAAATGGTTGTTTCAGTATAACCATTTGGGAATAAATGACGCAAATTTCAACAAGGGTTCGGTAAATCCGATTCTTCATGCGACAGATTTCACTGGCAAAGGGCGCATCCTGCCAGTTGCGAATGACCAAATATGAAAAAACATAAAGAAAATTCTTATCTGGGTCACAAATTACGTTAAAATATTCATCCAATTTATAAATTTTAATTGATGTGTAACAAAGAAATGTCTAATTCCAGAAGATTTATCCCCGTTCTTTCTCTGTCAGCGCTCCTTGTCTGTTCTGCCAGTTATGCTGAGACCCCAGTCAACCAGAAAACCGACGTACTGCTGATTGGCGGCGGGATCATGAGTGCTTCACTGGGTACCTGGTTACAGGAACTGCAGCCAGACTGGAAACAGCTGATGGTTGAGAAGCTGGACGGCGTGGCCCTCGAATCTTCCAACGGATGGAACAATGCCGGGACCGGCCACTCGGCCAACATGGAACTGAACTACACGCCGGAGCGCGCAGATGGTTCAATCGATGTCAGCAAAGCGCTGGATATCAACGAACAGTTTATGATCTCCCGCCAGTTCTGGACGGCACAGGTTAAACGCGGCATCCTCAACAATCCACACTCCTTTATCAACTCCACGCCGCATATGAGTTTTGTCTGGGGTGACGCGAACGTTGATTACCTGAACCGACGTTATCAGGCGCTGCAGCAGACTACGCTGTTCCAGGGTATGAAGTTCTCTACCGATCAGAATCAGATCAAACAGTGGGCGCCGCTGGTTATTGAAGGCCGCGATCCACAGCAGAAAGTGGCCGCAACCTGGACTCCGGCAGGAACCGACGTTAACTACGGCGAGATCACCCGTCAGCTGATCGGCAGCCTGAAGAAAGACAAAAACTTCACGCTGGAAACCTCAGCGGAAGCCACTGAATTTGCGCGTAATGCAGACAACAGCTGGCATGTTACGATCACCGACGTTAAAACGGGTGAAAAGCACAGCGTTGATGCGAAATACGTGTTCATCGGTGCTGGCGGTGGCGCACTGAAACTGCTGCAGAAAACCGGTATTCCGGAAGCCGATAACTATGCAGGCTTCCCGGTCGGCGGCTCCTTCCTGGTGACGGAAAACCCGGAAATCACTCAACAGCATCAGGAAAAAGTTTACGGTCAGGCCTCTGTGGGCGCGCCACCGATGTCCGTTCCACACCTGGACGCCCGCTACCTTGACGGTAAGCGCGTAGTGCTGTTTGGCCCGTTCGCTACCTTCTCCACCAAGTTCCTGAAAAACGGATCGCTGTTCGATCTGCTGAGCACCACCACCACCAGCAACTTTATGCCAATGACTCACGTGGGTATCGATAACTTCGACCTGGTGAAATACCTGGTCGGCCAGGTGATGCTGAGCGACGATGACCGCTTTGCCGCACTGAAAGAGTACTACCCGAACGCGCGGAAAGAGGACTGGAAGCTGATTCAGGCCGGCCAGCGCGTCCAGATCATTAAAAAGGATAAGGATAAGGGCGGCGTACTGAAGCTGGGTACGGAAATTGTCACCGATCAGCAGAAAACGGTGGCAGCCCTGCTGGGTGCTTCTCCGGGTGCCTCGACCGCTGCTCCTATCGCGCTGAACGTGGTGAAAAAACTGTTCCCTGAGCAGTTTAACAGCCCGGAGTGGCAGACTAAGATCCGCGCTATCGTACCCAGTTACGGCCAGCAGCTGAACGGCAACGTTGCGCTGACTCAGCAGGTGTGGAATGACACTGCCGCCACGCTGCAGCTGACCACGCCTCCGGTTATCCAGATGGGTAATTCAACCGACGCGGCCCCACAGGCTAAGCCGGAAAAGCGCGCTGAAAGCGCTAAACAGGATATGGCGCTGTAATTCAACGTCCCGCAGCCCCGGTATTCGCCGGGGCTTTTTTTAATCGCACCGCAACCTTCTGTCCATTCGTTTTTCTGACACCCCATACTGGATTCCGATCGCTCCGCACTCTGCTCTCATTACCCCCTACGTGATACCCGATCCCGAACGTTTAGCTGCGTCCTTTATTGATCAGGCTAAAACCGGGTTTTTCTTTGGTCACCGCGTAGGAAATTTTAGTCACGGACTTAGAGGATGTCGTGATATCCAGAGCGGGGATCGTCACCCGGCCCAGACCAAACAGCGTGCGAACGTAGCCGCCCAACTTGTGTTTACCCGGCGCAACGCTCAGCGACGTCATCTCACCGCGCTTGAGTACGCCCATTTCCTTACCGTCCACGGTCACAATAATCGAAGAACCGTCGTCGGTACGCGTTAAGGCGTGATAGACGTGAACTTCCGACTGCGCGGCAGGTTTCTGCGCTGATTCACTTTGTGCCTGGGGTGCGGTGGTTACCGCCGGAATAATGGGTGTTTTTATGCTGGTGATTTCCGTTGCGGCGTTATCGGCTGGCACAGCCGAAGCGGTAGCGGTTGCGGCGTTCGCTGCCGTAGCCTGAACCGCAGAGCTATCCACTGATGCAGCCGGAGTCTGACCGCCGATGGCGGTGGCCGCCGTTGCCGAAGCCTGAACCGCAGAGCTATCCGCTGATGCAGCCGGAGTCTGACCGCCGGTGGCGGTGGCGGCGGTTTGAACGCCCGTGCCATCTGCCGCCACGGCATGCTGTGTCGGTGCCGTTGTGGAAGTGGTGCTCTGCGTTTGTATCGCAGCATCGTCGGCTTGCGTTACCGGCGCCTTTACAGCAGAAACCGCCGCGGAATGAGCTGCCTCAGCACCTGAGGTTTCTGTCGCTGAAGCATGCTGATCCTGAATGTAGGTGGTATTCATATACATACCTGAAGCCTGAACACCGGCGGGTGAACCTTCGTCAACCGAGCTGACAGGCGCGGTACCGGAAGAGTGAGGAGCGCAGCCAGCCAGTATACCTGCGGCAACAATAACGGTCAGGGTAGAACGGGTAAACATCCGGCAGTTTCTCCAGCCAAAAATGAACGTTCAATTATAGCGTCCTGCATCGGCCGGGGTAAGCGGTGCAGGGTTAAGCCTGTTCCGAAACTGCATCAATCGGGCAAAAAAAAGCCGCTATCCGCGAAGGGATACCGGCATTGATCCGTCGTTCACAGGATTATGCGGGTTTATCACCGCGCAGGCGGTGACTGGCCCAGGGATCGTCTGTCGGGTTCGCCTCCGGCTCGTTGAGTGAGGCGATATACAATGCCTCAACCTCGGCTCGCGCCCAGGGCGTGCGGCGAAGAAATTTAAGGCTGGATTTGATGCTGGGATCGCTTTTGAAGCAGTTAATCTTGATCCGTGCGGCCAGTTCGCTCCAGCCATAACGCGCCACCAGCCGGGTGAGCAGGGCTTCCAGGGTTACGCCGTGTAGCGGGTCTTTTGAGTGATTCACTGTCATATTCTGTCCGGGTCGGTAACGATGCGCACACCATACTGACGGCGCATCCGTTATGCAAGTTACTGCCGCTGGCAGGCTCTGACGCTGAAGGCCCCCTCTGTTTCCGTTTCAGCCTCCTGCATCAGGTCCACGATGCGCTGTAAACCGGCCTCGGCGCGGTGCTGTGGCAGATGCCGTAATACAATGCGCAGTGGCAACGGCACCCCACCGGTCAGCACGTCCCACAGTGCGTCGAGATTATTGCCGAAATCATCAAGAGCGAATTTTTCCGCAAACTGCCGGTAGAAATCCTGCTCATCGTGCACGTGTTGCAAATCAAAGCTGACCAGCTGCATCTTAATTCACCTGTTGAAAGTGACGATAGTGATCGCGTGTCACATAAATCATGCCGTCGCTGGACCAGAGCATGCGGTCACTGCCCCGCCGCCCGCACTGATAGTTAACGTCGGCCTCAAACCACTTTCGCCCTGCCTTATCCGGCAAGCCACCCTCGCGGTTGCTGAACCGATCGCCACCGATTGCCTTACCCGGCAAAACATGGCAAAGGTTACCGCGTGATGGATCCCATCCCTGGCGGCGCGCCTCACTCTTTCGAATATAGTAGTCCGGCAGGCGCTGATGCTGCCGGAGATAGTTCGCCACGCGGTTCTGCTGAGTCAGTTCGCTGATGTCATCATTTTGCGCTGCATCAGACGAGCGAGGGGCCGACGCGGATGGCGGCGTCTGTTGCAAGTTGGCTTTCGGATCGCCGGAGGGCCTTAGCCCGGCATAGCTGGCGATCAGGGCAAGAATGCCGGCGATAATCAGTTTTTTATTCATATTCCGTTCAGTGACTGTCCTTTCCGGGGCTGAGAATAAGAGGGTGGGCTGCAGAATTATAAACAAAAAGAGGGACCCCGCCGATCCCTTATGTCATGAAGTTTCGCGGATCGCCCGGCATACGGAATGGTCCGGCATGTGACTGACGCAGCGCGCCAGATTCTTTACTACAGTGACCGGTTTGGTTATCGCAGGCGTCCCGGAAGGCGCAAGGCAGGCGGTATCAGGCCGCATCACGTCTTATCTGACGGATCCCTTTCATCATCATCGCTGTTATCCGGCGTGCGGGGTATTTCGCCCTGCTCGCGCGGATCCTCTTTGGCGGGATGATCCTGCTCTTTTCTGTGCTGTTCATTTGAAGGATTCGCTGACTTCGACATGGTGTTCTCCTGATGCCTGTAGAGTATTCAGTTTAGACGATGATGATGGCAGCGTTTATCTCTTCTTTCGCCCTTCTCCCACTTCAGGCATATTTCGCTGGTCAGCGAAGTATGGATATCCGATCGCGCTAAGGTGTAATCGGTTATGCATTACTACAGGGCAAAAAAATGATTGCAGTACTCTTTGAAGCAGATGTGGCTCCTTCGAAACAGACACGTTATTTGCAACTGGCCGCAGAATTGAAGCCGCTGCTGGCAGATATTGACGGTTTCATTTCCATTGAACGTTTTCAGAGTCTGACGACGCCAGGCAAGATACTTTCCCTTTCCTGGTGGCAGGATGAAGAAGCCGTACTGAAATGGAAACGCAACGTCCTGCACAAGGCGGCGCAGGAGGAAGGACAAAAATCACTGTTCGATTTCTACCGCATCAGAATTGTTCAGAGTCTGCGGGAATATTCATCGAAAAGCAGGGTGCAGAGCAATGCATGATATCCATATCCTTTTACGAAATGCTCCCGGCGAGCTGGCGTCGATGGCTAGCCTGCTGGGACAGAATGGCATAGGTCTGGAGGGCGGCGGTGTATTTACCACTGATGCGCAGGCCCATGCGCATTTCCTGGTTGAAGACGGGATCCGTGCCAGAGAGGTGCTGGAAACGGCGGGCTTCCCGGTTGTCAGCGTCAGTACACCGCTTATTCGCAAACTCAGGCAGAAACGACCGGGAGAACTGGGAGAAATTGCCACCACGCTGGCCAGCCATGGCATCAGTATTCTTGTGCAGTACAGCGATCATGCAAACCGACTGATTCTGCTGACCGACGATGATAAAGTTGCCGCCACAGTGACCGAGAAATGGACAGTTAACCGGGATTAATATGCCAGAAGCGTTACAGTCAGTTGATAATCATCATGCGCCTGAACGCGCTTTGGCGGCCCTTGCGGCCGCCATGGCCGATCCTTCGCGGGTAAAAATGCTGTGTGCGCTGATGGATGGCCGCGCATGGACGGCAACAGAACTTAGCGCGGTCGCCGACATTACCTCCTCTACCGCCAGCGCCCATCTTTCCCGGCTGGTCAGCAATCATCTGCTGACCTGCCTGTCGCAGGGGCGGCACCGCTATTACCGGCTGGCCGGACAGGATATTGCCGAACTGCTGGAGAGGATGATGGGTATTTCATGGCACACGTCCACCACCTCCCGTGTTAACACACCCGCTTCACTGCGCTTTGCCCGTACCTGCTACGATCATCTGGCTGGTGGAATTGCAGTAGACATCTTTAATGCCATGGTGAATCGGGAATGGTTGTCCAGCGACGGTGCCGTGCTGACGGATAAAGGACACCATCAGTTTGCCTGCATGGGTATTGAACTGAATCGCAAAACCCGCAGAAAGCACAGCTGCGGTTGCCTGGACTGGAGTGAGAGACGTTTCCACCTGGGGGGTGAGGCCGGTGCCGCACTTTTCAGCCACGGCGAACGACAGGAATGGCTGGTCCGGGTGAAGGGATATCGGGAAGTTACCCTGACCACAGCAGGCAGGCTGAACTTTAAAAAATGGTTTGGTATTGATGCATTCAGATAAAGAAAATAACAGACTGGCTGGAGAGATCCTGCTGGCCAGTTGAACAGCAAAGACAGAATAAAATGGCGTGAATATAGCCGTCTGACGATGAGCGGCATCAGCAACTCCCAATCAGCATATTATGCTGGTATGAAAAGTACCAGTCCGGGAAAAGCGGAGACACCCTGCGCCGAAAACAGAGGTTTTATGCTGACAGGTGCGCGGATTTCGCTTAACCAGCAGGATATTGTAAAACAGCTTCAGGATACCCATAAAAGTTAACCGGAAACACCAATGACGGGCGAGATAGCAGGACAACTTACGCGACACATTGCAAGAATTATCTCATATTTAGCCCAGTGGATAATGCATAAACTCCCAGCCTCGTATTTCATACAACTGTGAGAGGTATTTATGAAAGACTGGCTGCTGCTTATTTTCGCCCTGGCGCTGATAATGGTCACTGTTTACAGCTTTGTTTCCTATTATCGTCAGAGAAGAGCCATTAAGTTACAATTCAAGCGCAAATAACTTTTGATATTCTTGTTTTAATCCCACCAGGCGTATACAAATTGTTTGTGCCACCCCCGGGTGGCATTCCGTTACTTTATCGACATACGACGAGGATGACATGAAAATCAGAAGGTTCAGAGAGGGCGATGAGATCCCGCTGCTCCACGTGTTTTTCTCGTCGGTTCATGGCATTGCATCGCGTGACTACACGCCGGAACAAATCGCGGCCTGGGCACCGGACGATATGGATAAACAAAAATGGACCCGCCAGATTGGACAGCTGCAGCCGTTCGTCGTGGAGATCGAAGGCAAAATAGCCGGATACGCCGACGTGCAGTCAGACGGCTACATCGATCATTTCTACGTGTCAGGAAACTTTCCGCGGCAGGGTGTCGGCACCCTGCTGATGGAGGGTATCCATCAGGAAGCCCGCCGGCTTGGCCTGAGTGAACTGACCTCAAATGTCAGCAGGACGGCAGAGCCTTTTTTTCTCCGGCACGGTTTTCATATTGTCAGGCAGGGTTTTCCCGTTTGTCGTGGCGTCACGCTACAAAATGCGCTGATGCGCAAGGCGCTGGCCGTGGAAGACTGAGGTGATATCCCCGTTGCACCCGCCGTTCATCGTCGCCTGATCGTCTCTCGCAGTCTGAACTGACCGGCACAACGGCAGTCCCGCGATGATCGACTGATACCATCGCGAACTGCCGAACGCTGACTCAGGCATTGATAACCACCGTCAGATCAGCTGCGCCGCCCGCAGTTCACTTTTAAGATAGGCATAGTACACCGGTGCCGCTACCACACCCGCCAGCCCGAACGCGGATTCAAACACCAGCATCGCCAGCAGGATCTCCCAGGTTTTGGCACTGATGCGGGTGCCGAAAATGCGGGCGTTGATAAAGTACTCCAGCTTGTGGATTAAAATCAGATAGACCAGCGCGATAAGCGCCGCCTCAATAGATATGGAAAGCCCTATCAGCACAATCACCGTATTGGAAATCAGGTTACCGATAATCGGCAGCAGTCCGGCAATGAAGGTCAGCACGACCACGGTTTTGGCGAAAGGCAGATGCAGACCAAACAGCGGCAGAATGCCAAACAGGAAACCACAGGTCAGCACGGTATTGACCAGCGAAACTTTGATCTGTGCAAACACCACGTTATGAAAGGAGTCCGCCAGGATACGCAGGCGATCGAGCATCGCCTCTTTCAGCGGGGCATCGGCGCTTCTGCCCTTGCTGTTACGCAGGGAGATAATCGCGCCGAGTAGCATACCGATCAGCATAGTGGCAAACGTGTGGGCGGCATTACGCCCAAAAGTCTGCACCACGACCAGATGCTCGCGCAGCCAGGTGATCACCTGGTGCTGTAACTCATCGATATCCGCAGGCAGGTAGCGCGTCACTACCGGCGACAGGGTTTGCTGGGCATCTTCAAGGATTTTGGTGGCGGTGGCGTGGAACATCGCCGGGTTCTGAAAATCGTGCAGCAGGAAGCCAATCAGTTTGGTAATGCCGGTGACCAGCCCGATAATGATCACCACGCTGAGGAACAGGATGCTGATCCAGCGGGCAATCGGTCCTTTCACCAGTCGCTCAATCAGCGGGGTCATCGCCAGAATCGTTTCATAGACAATGAACCCCGCCAGAAAACACGGCAGCAGCCGCAGTGGGAAAATGGCAAACAGTGCGATAAAAATCAGGCCATAGCTTACGGTCTGACACCACTGCGCTTTAACAGCATGACGAATTTCCATGACGTACCCTGTCTTGAAGAAGAAAAGTAATGCGAATTCAGACAGTATACTATGCCATCACGTTCTGGTACTGAATTAACGACGGTGCGCCAGGCCTCTTACCAGCCGATCGCCAATCGTCTGGACGATCTGCACCAGCAAAATCAGCACCACCACGGTGGCAATCATCACCGGCTGATTAAACCGCTGATAGCCGTAGCGAATTGCCAGATCGCCCAACCCGCCGCCGCCAATCACGCCGGCCAGTGAAGAAAAGCCGATCAGCATCACCACCGTCAGCGTCACGCCAGCCAGCAGCGCGGGCAGCGCCTCCGGCAGCAGGACCTTGCTGATGACGTGCCAGCCGCTGCCGCCCATCGCCAGTATCGCCTCAATTCGCCCTTTCGCCACTTCATCCAGCGCGCTTTCCACGATGCGGGCAAAAAACGGCACCGCGCCGATAGTAATTGGCACAATTGCCGCGCTGCTGCCAAGCGTGGTACCGACGATAAATCGGGTGGTCGGGATCAGCGCAATCAGCAGAACCAGAAACGGCAGCGATCGTCCCGTGTTGACCACTGCCCCGACAATCGCATTCACGCCCGGCAGCGGCAGGATACCGTCCCGGCGGCTGATAAACAGCAGGACGCCGAGCGGCAGGCCGATGGCGAGCGTAAACAGCCCTGAGAAGCTGACCATATACAGCGTTTCCAGCGTTGCCTGTAACATCAACTGCCACAGGTCTTCCAGGTTCAGGCTACCGCGCACAGTGGACCTCCTTCAATGCCGTGCCGCTGTAAGAAGCGGCGTTCGCTTTCTGCATCATGCAGCAGCGCGCTGCGCAGACGCGAATCGTTCTGACGCAGCAGCACACTCAGCGCCCCGCTCTCCAGCAAACGTCCCCGCTCCAGCAGCGCGGCGTGATCGCAGACGGATTTCACCACCTCCAGCTGATGCGTGATCATCACCACCGTCAGACCGAACTGCTGATTGATCTGCTGCAGCAGCGCCAGTACCGACGCGGTGGTTTCCGAATCCAGCGCGCTGGTGGCCTCATCGCACAGCAGGTAATCGGGCTGAGCCGCGAGCGCGCGGGCAATACCAACTCGCTGCTGCTGCCCGCCGGAAAGCTGTGACGGCCAGGCGTTCGCCTTATCACCTAACCCCACCAGCTCAAGCAGTTCGCGAATCCGCCGCTGGCGCTGAGGGCGCTTAACTCCGGCAATCTCCAGCGGTACGGCCACGTTATCGGCCACGTTACGGGAGTGCAGCAGATTGAAATGCTGAAAAATCATCCCGCTGCGCCGACGCTGCTGCCGGAGCGCACGCGGCGTCAGCGCAGTAATATCCTGGTCATCGATCAGCACGCGTCCGGAGGTGGGTTGTTCCAGTAAATTCAGACAGCGGATAAGAGTACTTTTACCCGCACCGCTGCGGCCCAGAATGCCGTAGATTGCCCCGTCGGGGATCGTCAGCGACACGTTATCCAGTGCCGGGGCCTGCCCCCCGGCGTAAATTTTACTGACCTGCTCCAGGCGAATCATGTTACTTACCCGCTACCGGGATCACCGATCCGCGATAGTTCTGCTGAATAAAGTCGGCAACCTGTTTTGACTCCAGATCCTTCGCCAGCTGGCGAATGCGCGGATCGTCAGCCAGTTTCGGCGTGGTTACCAGGATGTTGGCGTACGGATTATGGTTGGCGCTTTCCAGCCCCAGCGCATCTTTCGATGGCGTGAGTCCCGCTTCCAGCGCGTAATTACCGTTAATCACTGCGAGGTCAACGTCGTCCAGCGCGCGGGGGATCTGTGGGGATTCCACTTCCAGAATTTTCAGCTTTTTGGGATTTTCGGCGATATCTTTCGGCGTTGCCTGATCCTTCGACGGATCGTTATAGCCCGCTTTAAGCTTGATCAGCCCCTGTGCCTGCAGCAGATACAACGCGCGGCTGAGATTAGTGACGTTATTTGGAACGGCGATGGTCGCCCCTTCTTTAACGTCTTTCAGGCTTTTTATCTTGCGGGAATAGATACCGAGCGGCTCGATATGTACCGTAGCGGCAACGGTAAATTTCTGTCCCAGCGCTTTTTCCTGGTCGCGGAGATAGGGCACGTGCTGGAAATAGTTGGCATCCACGTCCCCGTGCGCCAGCAGTTCATTGGCATTCACGCCGCTGCTCAGTTCGATGATTTTCAGATCCAGCGAGGGGTCAATTTTTTTCACATAGTTAAGGATCTCAGCATGCGGCACCGGATCCGCGGCCACACGCAGCGGTTCGGCAGCGTTCACGCTGAAGGCCATCGCCACGGACAGTGCAATCCCTGAGAATGTTAATGCGGCAAAACGTTTGTTCATAGCGGTTCCTTAATTTAAGCGGTGTGTTGAGGTTGTTGTAATAATTCGCCGTACCAGCGCTGCGCCACATCGGGGTGGGAACGCAGTCGCCCTTTGAGATAGTTCCAGCCCACATCGCGCAGCAATGGATTCAGCGGGTCGCTGGCCGGGCCGAGCGCCAGCCGGGCGATGGGTGCAGGCAGGTCGAACACCGGCACCGACGCGTCCAGCTGCGCACCCAGGAAGAAGGCAATCGACAGCCGATCCTGACCCGCAGGCGGCGCAACCACCCGGTGTACCGTGGCGCGCAGGTAACCGTTGCTGGCCAGCTCCAGCAGTTCACCAATATTCACCACAAAGGCTCCGTTGAGCGGCAGCGCATCCACCCAGCGATCCGGGGCCACTTCCACCTGCAAACCGCGCTGTTGGTCCTGCAGCAGGAAGCTGAGAAAGCCGGAGTCTTTATGCGCTCCCACGCCCTGGCTGGAGGTTGCTGACGTCTGGCCCGGATAGCGGATCAGTTTGATATGTTCATTGGGCTTGTCGCCGTACAGTGAGTCAAAGGCATCAGGAGCCAGTTCCAGCGCGCGGGCAAACGCCCGCAGCAGCCGCAGCGACATGCTGGTCATCGCCTTCTGCCACGCCAGCAGTACCGGCTTCAGCTCCGGCAGCGCTTCCGGCCACAGATTCGGTCCCTGCAGACGTTTCCAGCCCGCATCCCCGGCGCCCAGCGGCAGCGGCGCACGTTCCGCACCGATGTCAAACTGCTCGCGCCAGTCAGGCTGGCTGCGGGTCAGTTCACTACCGGCGCGGTTGTAGCCGCGAAAATGCGGTGAGTGGACCATCGCCACCTGCTGCTTATCCGCCTCAGGCAGGGCGAAGAAGCGGCGTGAAAGCTGCTGCACCCGGGCCGAGAGTTCGGCATCAACGCCGTGATTAATCAGATAAAAGAAACCGATGTCGCGGGCTGAACGGCCCAGCTTATCGAGGAATGCCTGCTGCTGTTCGGCGGTGCCATCCAGCTGGGACAGGTCAAGGATCGGGAGTGAGGTAATCTGGCTCATAAGCATTCTCTGCAACGGTTAAGAGGCGTTTTTCAGGGGAGGATTACCGACCAGCGCGGCAACCTGCAGCTGGCCGGGGGTAATGTCATGATTAAACAGTCCGGTGGACAGATAGCTAAGGCCACTGTCAGCCAGCACCACCACGATGCGTTTACCCTGATTTTCCGGTCGCAGCGCAACCTGCCGGGCAGCATGCAGCACGCCGCCAGCCGATTCGCCGATCAATATACCGTCGCTGACCGCCACTTCGCGGGCCACGGCGATAGCCTGCCAGTGCTCTACCTGGAAAGCCTCATCGATCAGATCACGGTCAAGCGTTGGCGGTACGCGCTCGGGCAGCACGTCACTGAAGGCATGCACGCCGGTTAATTCGCGCTGGTCGGGACGCTCTGCGCTGGGGATCGAATGCGGGCCGGGTTCCACGGCGATGACCTGAATCGCCGGATTTTGCTGCTTTAGGAAGCGGCCGACACCGGACACCGTTCCCCCGGTGCCAACCGCCGCGATAACGATGTCAACCTCCCCGCCCGTCTGCTGCCAGATTTCCGGGCCGGTGGCGCGGTAGTGCGCGGCCGGGTTAGCCGGATTCTCCAGCTGGGCGGTATGAAACACGTTGGGCTGACGATTAATCACGTTACTGGCCAGCCAGCGTGAGGCGGCAACAAAATCACCGTCGCTCTGCTCCATCACCTCGGCGAAACCCTCTACCTGGCTGAACGGAATCACTTCTGCCCCCAGCGCACGCAGGATCTGGAAACGCTCTTCGCTCAGTTTGTCATGCAGGTAGACACGAAACGGATAGCCTTTGGCGGCAGCAATCGCTGCCAGTCCGATACCGGTGTTGCCGCTGGTGGAGTCGGCAATCGTGTCGCCGGGCTTCAGCCTGCCGCTGCGCTCGGCCTCTTCAATCATCGACAGGGCAATTCGATCCTTCACGCTGTGATTGGGATTGAAGTATTCCAGCTTGGCGAGGATCTCGGCGGGCAGATTGAACTGCTGCCGAAAGCGCGACAGCCGCAGCAATGGCGTATTGCCTACCAGTTCGGTAATCGAATTATGAATGGTCATCATCGGCCTCCCCGTCCACGTCACTGGCTTCGGTACCCAGCAGCGCCAGGACTTTCGATCGCAGCGCAATCAGCCGCGGGTCGTTGCGGCGTCGTGGATACGGCAGATCAACAGAAATAGTTTCAGTCATTCGCGCCGGGCGCGGGCTGAATACCACCACCCGGTTAGCCATCAGCAGCGCTTCCTCAACGTCGTGGGTGACCATCAGGGCGGTAAAACGACGCTCACGCCACAATTCCACCAGCTCGTGCTGCATGCGAATACGGGTTAGCGAGTCAAGTTTGCCCAACGGTTCGTCAAGAATAAGCAGCCGGGGATGATTCACCAGCGCGCGGGCCAGCGCCGCACGCTGTGCCATGCCGCCTGACAGCTGGTGCGGCCAGGCGTTGGCAAACTGGCTCAGTCCGACTTTTTCCAGCGTCAGGTCAATGCGCGCTCGCCCCTCCGGCGTCAGGCGGCCCTGGGTTTGCAGACCGATGGCCACATTGCGCCACACCCGACGCCACGGGTAGAGAGTCGGGTCCTGAAACACCACCACCCGGCTGGGATGCGGTGCGGTGAGCGGCTGACGATCTTCCAGGATCTCGCCCTGCGTAGGCTGATCCAGCCCGGCGACCAGACGCAGCAGCGTGGACTTACCACAGCCCGACGGTCCCAGCAGCGCAACGAACTCCCCCGCGTTGACCTGCAAAGACACATTATCCAGCACCGCCAGACTCTGTCCGTCGAGAGGAAAGGCGTGGCTGACCTGATTGAGGGTTATCTCAAGACCTGAAGCCGTATCCAGTTGTTCTGCCAGTGACATCGGTTCACCTCATTAATTCGTAATAAAACGACTATTCCGTGTTTTACGCCCCGCGTGAACTATCAATAGTGGCAAAGGATTACAGCCCGGCGGATAACGCTAATTCGCAATTAGAAATGAGGGATTGTTATTTTGTTGCTGCCAGAATCATTGCCATAGTGCGGACCTGATTCGGTCAACAGGGAAAAAACATGACGATCTTACGTGGGATATCACGGCGTAGTTTTATTCAGACTCTGGGCGCGGTGGGTGCAGGACTGGTCGCGGCACCGGTTTTACCGGCGTGGGCTGCGGCAGCAGACACCGACAAGCTGACAACCATTAAGCTGGCATGGGGCCAGACGGCAGTATGTCAGTCACCGATTTCCGTTGCACTGAAGCAGGGCTTCTTTAAGAAGTATGGCCTGAACGTTGAGCCGGTCAACTTTAGCGGCCCGACCGATGCCCTGCTTCAGGCGATTGCTACCGGTCAGGCGGATGGCGGCATTGGCATGGCGCTGCGCTGGCTTAAACCGCTGGAACAGGGCTTTGATGTCGATCTGACGGTCGGAACCCACGGCGGCTGTATGCGCCTGCTGACCAGCAAAGACAGCGGTATAAAAAGCGTGCGCGATCTGGTGGGCAAAAATGTGGCGGTGACCGATCAGGCCAGCCCGCTGCGCAACTTTTTCGCTATCCAGCTGGCGAAGCTCGGCATCGATCCCGACACGCAGGTAAACTGGGTGCAGTATCCAGCCGATCTGTTTGGCGAAGCACTGCGTAAAGGTGAAGTTCAGGCACTGGCGGCTGACGATCCACAGGGCTGGTTGATCAAAAAGCATGACGGTCTGATTGAGGTCGATAACAACCTGAACGGCGACTATCACAACCTCGCCTGCTGTGTGCTCGGGCTGCGCGGGTCGCTGGTGCGTGAAAGGCCTGAAGTGGCACGAGCCATTACCCAGGCAATTATTGATGCTCAGCAGTGGACGGCGGATCACCCGGAAGAAACCGCGAAGATCTTCGCACCGTTCGTACCGGGTAGTGTCTCGCCGGAAGATATTGCCGCCATGCTGCGCGAACACACCCATAACCACCACTCCACCGGTGACCAGCTGCGTAAAGAGGTGGTCACCTACATCAACGAGCTGAAAACCATCAAGGTGATCCGTGAAGATACCGACGCCGCTCGCTTTGCGGCGCACTATGTGCCGGACGTGTTGCCTGCCGCTGCGTCACACCATCATTCAGCTTGAGGAGAAAATATGTCCAGTGAAATCCTTAACTCGCCACGGACTGCAACGGCAGACGAGTCGACCCGCCCTAATCCGGCGTTGCTCCTGGCGGTAATGGCCTGGTGGGGACTGGTGGCAATGATGATTTACTGGCCGGATAAGCCGGTGGGATTTGCCCCACCGCGCTTTGTTGCGGAATCGCACCGGGTATTTTTCATCCTTGCTGCTTCACTGACTTTCATCGTTGTCATCGGCCGACTGCTGGCACTCCCTAAGCTGCTGGCTCCGTTCCGCCGCGGTGGCCGCTGGCTGGTGGCGCTGGCTATTCTGACTGGCATCTGGGAAATGGCCACTGCAAAGCTGGCACTGCTCCCGGCGCCATTTTTCGCCCCGCCGCGCGCGCTGATTGAAGCTCTGGCAACCGACTGGTTCCGTCTGGGTGACAGTGTGCTGAACTCGCTGCGCCTGCTGGCGCTGGGCTTTATCTTCGGCAGCATCACCGGCTTTATTACCGGAGTGGCCATCGGCTGGTCACGGGGTCTGGGCTACTGGGTGCATCCGCTGCTGCGCTTCCTGGGCCCGGTACCCTCCACCGCGCTGCTGCCGCTGTCGCTGTACTTTTTCCCCTCCAGCTTCTCCGCCGCCGTATTCCTGATCGCGCTCGCCACCTGGTTTCCGGTTACCGTGCTGACCTGGTCCGGTGTCGCCAGCGTAGACCAGCGCTATTATGATGTGGCGCGTACGCTGGGTGCGAACACGCTGTTTCTGATTCTGCGCGTGGCGGTTCCGGCTTCCCTGCCACAGGTTTTTGTCGGGTTGTTTATGGGGCTGGGAGCTTCGTTCTCGGTGCTGGTTGCTGCCGAAATGATGGGGGTGAAGTCGGGACTGGGCTGGTATTTACAGTGGGCTCAGGGCTGGGCCGCCTATGCCAACATGTACGGGGCACTGATAGTGATGGCCCTGCTGTTCTCTTCGCTGATTAGCCTGCTGTTTGGCATTCGCGATCGTTCGCTGGCGTGGCAGCGCGGGACGGTGAAGTGGTAACGAAGAAGCCCCGCCGGCGGTGGAGCGGCATTCCGCTCCGCCTGCCAGCAGGGCGGCTTTCAGGCATGAGCAGCGATTTGTACCTGACGGCGCCATGCCCCCGGTGACTGACCGAACTGACGTTTGAAGCTGCGGTTAAAGGACTGCTGTGAGTCAAATCCAAAGCTGATGGCGACATCCAGAATCGGCTCACCGCCCCTGGCGAGGCGTTCAGCGGATTTTTTCAGGCGACGTTCACGAATATACTCTCCCAGTGCATAACCGGTGTGCTGCTTAAACATCCGCTGTAAATGCCACTTCGAATAGCCGGCGCGATCGGCAACGGTGTCTAAATCCATCTTCCCTTCAATGTGGGTGTCGATCCACTTTACAAGATCGTTGATAAAATCATCATGGCTCATCACTCTTCCCCTGAACGTGTTAAATTTAGCGTTGTTATCACCTGAAGTGCCTCGACCTGATGCTCAGCAAGAGTAAAAGGTAACTTTGATGAGTGCACTTAATAACGGTAGGACAAGGTCGCTTTTAATGCAAGTTTTATTGTTGCATTAAATGCTATCCCAATCGTAAAAAATCCATTCAGAACGGCAGCAGGCTGGAGAAAGTAAAATCAGCGGAGGTCACAAACCCGCAGCGTGACTGGCCTGCGGGCAGGAATAGTAGAGTAAAAGATTGCCGGAAAGCGATAATCAGGAGGCGCAGCGCGCCTCTGCGTTGGGCCAGTTCAGCTGCATGATTTCACGCAGCGCATCGGCAACGGTACGTCGGGCCAGCACGTCAAGGGAGGCCTGCTCGGCCTCTTTTGCCAGCTCCTTAAAGAACCGACAGGCATTGGCGCTGACCACACAGCGCGCCGGAACTTCCGGTCGGCTGGCCATCAGCGGCTTATCATTGGTCACCGAGGTGTAGATTTCACACAGGGTGATCTGCTCTGCCGGGCGACCAAGACGAATGGTGCCACAGCGGCCCAGCGTGGAAACAATAATACCGTCGCGAGTCAGCGGCACCATCAGTTTACGCACGAAACTCGGATTGGCATCGAGGCCATCGGCAAGAATCTTGCTGGTACAGCGCTTATCGTCGCTGTCCGCCTTGGCAATGCAGAGCACCATTTGCAGGGCGGTAGGAAAACGATTATCAAGCATGATGTGATCCTGGCTTTTTGCCGTCCATCTGCGGATGAAACACTGGAATAAAAAGTATTAAAAATCAGCTAACTATAAAACCTTCAGGCTAATAATATAACAAAAGCAGTGACAACTTTGAAGCCGTAGACTAAGCAGTACGGGCTATTGGCTGTATCATAATGATTTGACGGGGAATATTATCGGGGCGCCTGACGACGCCCCGGTAAATCAGGCTTTATTTTCCTGTAAATAGCGATAGATCACCGAAAGATCTTTCTCACCGTAGCCCGCCTCCACCGCTTTCTGCCAGAGAGCGGCGATAGTTTCCAGCCCGGGCATGGCGGTATCGCCCGCCGCCTCCAGCGCCAGCCGGGCATCTTTCAGTGCCCAGGTAAGATGCATCTGCGGCGGATATTCGCCCCCGGCAATCATCGCCAGCTTACCTTTTACATAGGGTGCCGCCAGCGGGCCCCCCTCAAGAACCTGCCAGAAATCATCCGGCGAGAAGCCCAGCCGTTCAGCCAGACGGGTACTTTCCGCCAGCCCTTCGACCATGGAAACCAGCCAGGCATTGGCCACCAGCTTCATTTTTGACCCTGCGCCGGCTTCCCCTAACCATTTTACCCCTTTGGAGATTGCGGCAAATACCGGTTCGACGGCCGCCGCACGCTGGCGATCGCCGCTGGCAAGGATCAGAATCTGGGCCTGCTCTGCCGGCGCTTTCGTTCCGGAAACCGGAGCGTCAATAAACACCACATCCGGACGACGCTGCGCCAGTGTCTCAGTCAGTCGTTCCGTGGCCGCAATGCCGATGGTGCCCATCTGACAAACCACTGCGCCCTGCTTCAATTGCGGCAACAGTTCACTGACGACTGACTTTGTGGTCTCGCCGTCTGACAGCATAGCAATCACCACATCGGCGGAAACCACCGCCTGCTGCGCGCTGTCGGCCAGCTGCAGGCCCGCTGCCAGCAGATCCTCACCTCGCGCCCGGGTTCTGTTCCAGCCGAAGACGGTAAAGCCATTTTTCAGCAGGTTTGCAGCAAAAGCGTGTCCCATCGCGCCAAGACCCAGCACGGCAACCGTTGGACGTTGATTCATGAGTGTGACTCCCTGTTAGTTAAAAACGGCGACATAAACATGTCGGCTGACCCGTCCAGGGTAACGCAAAAAAAGGGGAAATGGATACTTTATCTGCCAGACAGGGCGAATCATTCGGTGATCGTCACCGCCAGCGGATGCAGACTGAGCAGCCTGAGGGCTTCGGTCCGTAAAGTACAGATGGTTCTACCGGAACCGTCATCGGCCCGGTAAATGCCAACCGTTGATTCGCCGGGCGTTTTAGCAAAAAGCGTTGCGCGAAGCGGCTGACAGGATCAGAAAATCGAACGGCCAATACGCTCAGCCAGCAGCTCCAGCGCGGCGGTCCCCGCCAGTGAATTACCGGATGCATCCAGCTCCGGTGACCAGACGGCAATACTCATTTCGCCCGGCACGATCGCAATAATGCCCCCGCCCACCCCCGATTTACCCGGCATGCCGACCCGCCAGGCAAACTCTCCGGCACCGTCATACATCCCGCTGGTGATCATCAGCGCATTAATTTGCCGCGCCTGCTTAGGCGTCAGCAGCGCCTCATCCTGCCCCAGGCCGCGGCCCTGGTTGGCCAGGTATAAAAAGCAACGCGCCAGTTCACTGCAGCTGAGCGTCATTGCACAGTAGTGGAAATAGGTTTGCAGTACCGTCTGTACATCATTGTCGAAATTCGCAAACGACTTCATCAGCCAGGCGATAGCCGCATTACGCGCCGAATGCTCGAACTCGGAACGGGCAACATGGCGATCGTAATGGATATCCGTCTGCTGCGTCAGCCCCCTGACCAGCTCCAGCATACGCTGGCGCGGCGCGGTCAGGCGGGTTTCCAGCATATCGCACACCACCAGCGCGCCGGCATTGATAAACGGATTGCGGGGTTTACCCTGCTCCAGCTCAAGCTGTAACAGCGAATTGAACGGCTGCCCGGAAGGCTCTTTCCCCACACGCTGCCAGATTTCGCTGTCCTGATAGCGCGTGAGCGCCAGGGTCAGAGAAAGCACCTTGGAGATCGACTGAATTGAAAAACGTTCCTGTGCATCACCCGCCTGGTACAGGGTGCCGTCCAGCATGCAGACCGCAATCCCCAGACGTTCTGCCGGCACTCCGGCCAGCGCAGGAATATAGCTGGCCACTTTCCCCTTCCCAATAAGCGGCCTGACCTGCTGCAGGATCTCTTCCAGCAGGACGTTATTCAGAATGCTCACGATAATTCTTCCACGACGAATGCATTGACGGCCTGATTTTCAGCGCGATTCTGTCGCCTGACGGGGCAAAGGTCAAATCCGTTGATGCAGAATGGTGATGGCTGACGACAACCCTGATTAAGTCCTTGCTGTTCTTGACGGGTATGAACTCTTGACTACAATTTCAATAAATTTTCTGTTTCATCTGTCACATAAATGACAGACAATAACGCTGTAACCTTCATGATCCCGACCCCGGATCAACATTCATCAACACGTCGTTAACTTCAATAATGCATCCAAATACTGTTTCCCGTAAGACCGCCTGGCTGCGCGTGATTATGCTGGCTATTGCCGCGTTTATTTTTAACACCACGGAATTTGTTCCGGTTGGCCTGCTGTCCGACATTGGCGAAAGCTTTTCGATGCAGACGGCGCAGGTTGGCCTGATGCTGACCATTTATGCCTGGGTGGTGGCACTGATGTCGCTGCCGATGATGCTGCTGACGCGTAACGTTGAGCGCCGTTTCCTGCTGATGGCGATTTTCGTTCTGTTTATTGCCAGCCATGCGCTTTCATCCGTAGCGTGGAACTTCACGATCCTGGTGGTTTCGCGTACCGGTATTGCCTTCTCACACGCCATCTTCTGGTCAATTACCGCATCGCTGGCCATCCGCGTCGCGCCGTCCGGAAAAAAAACACAGGCGCTAAGTATGCTGGCCACCGGCACAGCGCTGGCGATGGTGCTCGGCCTGCCGCTTGGCCGCATGATCGGCCAGTTCCTTGGCTGGCGTATGACCTTCGCGGTGATTGGCGTGGCAGCGCTGGTGACGATGGCGCTGCTGTTTAAGCTGCTGCCCAAACTGCCCAGCGAACATACCGGGTCGTTGAAAAGCGTGCCGATGCTGTTCCGTCGACCGGCGCTGGTTTCCCTGTATTTACTGATTGCGATTACGGTTACCGCACATTACACCGCCTACAGCTACATTGAGCCCTTTATTCAGAGCGTCGCCGGCTTAAGTGGAGGCTTTACCACTTTCCTGCTGTTAATTTTCGGTGCCGCCGGCATTGTCGGCAGTATGCTGTTCAGCCTGTTCGGCAATAAATACCCGGCCAGCTTCTTACTGGGCGCCATCCTGTTAATCAGCGTCTGTATGCTGTCGCTGTACCTTGCCGCGACGCACGATCTGGCCATCTCCACCCTGTGCATTATCTGGGGCATGGCAATGATGATTATCGGCCTGGCGGTGCAGGTGCGCGTGCTGGCGCTGGCACCGGACGCAACCGATGTGGCCATGTCGCTGCTCTCCGGTATTTATAACATTGGTATCGGCGGCGGTGCGCTGCTGGGCAGCCAGGTCAGCGTGCATCTGAGTATGGCCAGCGTCGGCTACGTCGGCGGCGGTATCGGCTTGCTGTCGCTGTGCTGGTGTGCGTGGAGCATGAAGCGTTATCCTCAGTTGAGAATTAACGGCTGATGCTGCGGGTATCACTGTCGTGACAAATTATGGCGTTGTCGCTGTCTGATGAAACCGGCACGCCAGCGTTGCCATTCGAAGCGGGTCCGTGTCCTGTCCAGTTTCTGAAGTGGCAAAAGCGATGGGAACGTAAAGCAAGAATGGCGGTGCGCTGTTGCGCTGAACGCTGATTTTTTATCATGCCCGCATTTCAGCGGGCAGAAACAGACGCTCTGCGCAGCGATCAGCGCCCTTTCTTTTTACGTCCCGGCTGGGTAAAACGCTTACGTCCGGCAGCGGCTCCGGCGTTTTTCTCACCCGGCTTCGCCCCCTGTTTTGCGGCAGCAGGCTTCTTCTGCGCGGAGGATTTCGGCGGGGATTTCTTCACGGCTTTATCTTCCGAGCTGGAGTCTTCAATCAGCTTAAACAGCTCGATCAGCTCATCGTCGGTTAAATCGCGCCATTCACCGGGCGGTACGCCCTTCAGGCTGACGTTCATGATGCGCGTGCGCTCCAGCCTGGTCACTTCATAACCAAAATGTTCGGCCATACGGCGGATCTGGCGGTTTAATCCCTGAACCAGAATAATACGGAAGACGAAGGTCGACTCCTTCTTCACCTTACACTTTTTGGTTACCGTGCCCAGCATCGGCACCCCGGCCCCCAGTCCGCGAATAAACTCTTCAGTAACCGGCTTGTTGACGGTCACCAGATACTCTTTTTCGTGGTTGTTGCCGGCACGCAGAATTTTATTTACCAGATCGCCGTGGTTGGTCAGGAAGATCAGCCCCTGCGAGTCTTTATCCAGCCGTCCGATCGGGAAAATACGCTTGCTGTGGTTAACGAAATCCACAATGTTGTCTTTCTCACCGTCTTCGGTGGTGCTGACAATGCCCACCGGCTTATTCAGCGCAATCAGCACCAGATCTTCGGCATCGCGCGGTTCAATCAGCTGACCGTTAACTTTGACGACATCACCGTCCGATACCCGGTCACCCACCGTGGCACGCTTGCCGTTGATGAAAACATTTCCCTGTTCGATAAAGCGGTCGGCATCGCGGCGAGAGCAGATACCGCTTTCGCTAATGTATTTATTAAGACGTGTGGATGAGTTGGCCAGCATGTTACCCCCGTGCAAAAAAGCGGACTATACCTTACCGCTGGGCAAGCCTGGAGTAAAAAATGCAGATTTTGTAGAAAGCGCAACATTCCACCCCCGACAGGCCAGTTTTAAGGCATGGCGGACCGGAATATGGCGCTTTGAGATGGAATAAAAAGCCTGCTTACTCCCTGGCCTGGTGGCCCCCGGCGCTCCCGGCCAGCAGCTGGCGGGCAACGCTTTCAGCGTGTTCCGCCACCTGCGGTAGCCCCATTAACTCCCCGAATCGGCCGCGTGCGGCGGGACCCGCCACATAAAGATGCCGGTTTGGCAAACCGCGACGGTTAAGCGTCTGTGAAAGACTGTTGACCTGAATGCCCAGTCCATGCTCATCCGGCTGGATCACGCCGCTCAGCGCCAGCTGATGCAGCAGTGCATCGCTTTGCAGCAGCCCGCCGTGTGCCGGTCCGGTAGTGACGATCAGCCGATCCACCGTCAGGGTACGGCAACTACCGTGCCGGAGCTTCAGCAGCAGCCTGACTGCGTCACCTTCCGCCGCGACCGACTGCAGGCGGGCGGCCAGTACCTCCAGCTGTCCACTGGCCTGCCACTGCGCCAGCACCGCATTGACCTGCGGGGCGATGCGATAGCGGTGCACGTCCCACCACGGCCGCAGATGGCGCAGAAAACGGCGCTGCTCGGCCAGCGACAGCTGTTGCCAGATTGCCTGTCCGTTCACGCGGATGTCGTCAAGAACCAGCTGCCATGGCAGGCGTTCAGCGGCGGCCTGTCCGATCTCGCGGCGGATACGCCTCAGCCAGCCCAGCGCCGTATTCTGCTGTTCACTGCGGTAATCCAGCGCCCTCGGCTCAAAGCTGCCGCTGAGATTAGCGCGCGGCAGCAGTCCGCGTCGGGAGAAAGCGACGATCGGGCCACGATGACCGTGACGGTGTAACGTTGCTATTGTATCAGCCATGGTCAGTCCGCTGCCGATGATGGCTACAGATTCATCGACAGCTATATCTGCCAGCGCATCACTGCGCCACGGATCGGCGATCAGTCCGGGATGCCCCTCAAGCGCCAGTGCAATACTGCGCGGCAGCGCGGGCGGTGGATGGCTGATGGCCAGCACCAGTTCATCCGCCCGCAGCCGTTCACCGCCTGCGGTGACCACCTCATCCTTTTCCAGCGCGACGGCGCGGTCGCGCAGATGACACAGTACCACCGGTGACCGGCTTTGTGCATCGGCAAACAGCCCCGCTACATAGGCGGCGAACTGTCCGCGCTGGGGATAGACTTTCCCATCCTGCCAGCGGGCCGCCGGGTCATTATCACCGGCAGCAGAGGCGCGAAACCAGCGATCGAAATCGCCCTGCTCCGCAGCACTAAGCTGCATCCGGTCGGCGGGCACATTGATGCGGTGCGCCGGGTCACGAGTGCCGTAGGCCACCCCCTGAGCCACGCCGTCGCGCGGTTCAATAACCGTCACCTTCAGACCGCGATGACCGCCGCGCGCCAGATGGATTGCCAGCGCCGTACCGCTGAAGCCGCCGCCGACGATAACGATATGGCGGTCAGCCATGCGCCAGTTCCCGCGCTTTCTGCCGCTCCAGCTCGCGCACCCGAGGAATCACCTCACGGCCAAAGAACTCCACTTCCTCCTGGAAGTGCAGGAAGCCCAGCAGCATCAGATCCACTCCAGCCTCCTTCAGCGCGATAATACGTTCGGCGATCTGCTGGGGCGTGCCGATCAGATTGGTTTTAAAGCCGTCGTTATACTGCACCAGATCCTCCAGGGTTGATTTCGCCCAGTTACCTTCGCCCTCCGGTGAGGCGCTGCCGGCATTTTTTACTTCGTGCTGGAACCCTTTGACCGCATCCGGGTTGGCGTGGTCGAGGATCTCCTGCAGCACCTGCTGCGCTTCCTGTTCGCTGTTTCGGGCAATTACAAAACCATTGACGCCAATTTTAACCCGGTGCTGGTTAGAGGCCGCCTTGCGCTGAACATCCTCCACCTGCTGACGAATGCCGTCGAGGGTATCGCCGTTGGTAAAGTACCAGTCCGAGACGCGTGCGGCCATGTCGCGTGCCGCGCGGGAGCTGCCGCCCTGAAAAATTTCCGGTCGCGGCGACAGCGGCTTGGGCTTCAGTGAGTAATCGCGGAAGCGGTAAAAATCACCGGCAAAGGTAAAGCTCTCCTCCTGCCAGATACCTTTCAGGCAGCGGATAAACTCTTCCGAACGCAGGTAGCGCTCTTCATGGTCCAGCCACGGCTCGCCAATGGCTTTGAACTCGCCGCGGAACCAGCCGCTGACAATATTCACCGAGATACGCGCATTGCTCAGATGGCTGATGGTGGCGATCTGCTTGGCGGCCAGCGTCGGGTTCCACGGACCGGGCAGCAGCGCGGCGATCACCTTAAGCTTTTCCGTTGCACCCAGCAGCCCCTGTGAGAAGCTGACCGACTCATGCTGGTTATCCGCACCGTATCCGGCGGTAAAACGGATCTGGGTCAGCGCATAGTCAAACCCGGCACGCTCGGCAATCTGCGCCAGCTTGCGGTTGTAATCAAAATCCCAGCCGGTACGCTGCGGAATATCACTGATCACCAGACCGCCGGAAACGTTCGGTACCCAGTAGGCAAATTTCATAGGTTGTTGGCTCATTATTGTGCTCCTTAGCTGACGCGAGTTTGTTTTTGTGGCCGGCGGTCGCCGCCAATTGTTTCACCAAATGGCCCGGTATTGACCGTTCCCTGACGTTTTTCACTGTTTGTGGCCAGCGGCAGCAGCGGCATGACCAGCTCAGCAAAGCGGTGTGCTTCTTCAAGATGCGGGTAGCCGGAGAAGATAAAGTTAGTGATCCCCAGCGCCTGATATTCACGGATACGCGCTGCAACCTGCTGCGGGTTGCCCACCAGCGCGGTGCCTGCTCCGCCGCGGACCAACCCGACGCCGGCCCACAGATTCGGCGCAATGCGCAGGCTGTCGCGTGAACCGTTGTGCAGTGCGCTCATTCTTGCCTGGCCGGTAGAATCCATGCGGGCGAAGATTTTCTGTGCGCTGGCGATCGTCTCGTCATCGAGATGAGCAATCAGCCGGTCGGCGGCAGCCCAGGCTTCTTCTTCGGTTTCACGGACAATAACGTGCAGGCGAATGCCGTAATTCAACTGCCGACCGCGCCTTTCGGCACGCTGACGGACGACGGCCAGCTTTTCGGCCACCTGCTCCAGCGGTTCGCCCCAGGTCAGATAGGTATCCACCTGATTCGCCGCCACATCGATTGCCTCTTCTGACGAGCCACCGAAGTACAGCGGCGGTCCGTTTTCCTGCACCGGTGGGAAGAGGATTTCTGCCCCTTCAACGCGGATATGTTCCCCGTGGTAATCCACCTTTTCCCCCTTCAGCAGGCGGGAGTAAACCTCAAGAAATTCGCGGGTGACCTGATAGCGGTCGGCGTGGCTGAGAAAAATGCCGTCGCCCCGGTTCTCCACCGGATCGCCCCCGGTAACCACGTTGATTAACAGACGTCCTTCCGACAGCCGGTCGAGGGTTGCGGCCATCCGCGCAGCGAGGCCAGGCGGCTGCAGGCCAGGGCGTACTGCCACCAGATAGCGCAGGCGACGGGTCATCGGGGCCAGCGCCGCGGCCACCAGCCACGCATCCTCACAACTTTTACCGGTGGGGATCAGCACGCCGTAGTAACCAAGGTTGTCTGCCGCCAGTGCAACCTGCTGTAAATAGGGCAGATCTACCGCTCTTCCCCCCTCGGCAGTTCCGAGGTAACGCCCGTCGCCGTGGGTGGGAAGAAACCAGAATACGTTGATGTTGTCCTGTACCGACTCGCTCATTTGTCATTTCCTATATAACTACATCTGAATTTATTCATTAGAAAATTACAGTTTGGTTATAAAAATGAAAGCAGGAAGCGTGCCAGGTTTTTATTGATTTTTTATTGTTTAAAAACAGATTGTTATAATATTTGGCGCCGCGCATTAATGTCGCATTTGCAGCAGTGAATGATATTGAACTGCTGCAAATGCAGCAGTTGCGGCGTTTCTCCCTCTCGCCGCCGTCCACGCGCCAGGATACTCTGGCCGCAAACGCGCCCCCCGCAGGAGTGAAAAATGCAGCATCCCGCCCCCATACTGATCGACCCCGCCTCCATTGCCTTTCAGAGCATGCTGGACAGACTGGCCCCGACTGACGCCACGGTACTGATTGTCGGAGAAACCGGTACCGGTAAAGAGGTGGTGGCGCGCTATCTGCATCATCACAGCGCACGGCGCGGCCAGCCGTTTCTGGCAGTTAACTGCGGTGCGCTGACCGAAACCCTGGCGGAGTCGGAGCTGTTTGGCCATGAAAAAGGCGCGTTCACCGGCGCGGCTGAGCGCCATCAGGGCTGGTTCGAGGCCGCCGAAGGCGGCACTCTGCTGCTGGATGAAATCGGGGAACTGAGCCTGCCGCTGCAGGTTAAGCTGCTGAGAGTGCTGCAGGAGCGTGAAGTCACTCGCGTAGGTTCGCGCCGCCCGGTGAAGGTAAATGTGCGGGTCATTGCCGCCACTCACGTCGATCTGGCGCAGGCTATCCGTGAACGCCGCTTCAGGGAAGATCTTTATTACCGACTGAACGTGGCCGCCGTGAACCTGCCGCCGCTGCGTCAGCGTCGCGAAGATATTCCGCTACTGGCGGAGCATTTCCTTAAAGTGTATGCCCACCGGCTTGGACGGCCACAGCTGCGGCTGGCAGAAGATACCCTCGCCACGCTGATGGATTATCCGTGGCCAGGCAATATCCGTGAGCTGGAAAACACCCTGCACAATGCGGTACTGCTCAGTCGCGAAACGATAATTGCGCCGCAGCATCTGCGGCTTAACCCGGTAGTGCGCGATACTCAGCCCGCCAGCGAACTGGCGCTGGACCGCTTTCTGCGTCAGCAGCTGCGTGCGGACAGCGGGCAGATTTACCAGCGGGTACTGGATTCGCTGGTGCGTAACGCGCTTGAACTCAGCAACGGTAATCAGCTGCAAACTGCTGCGCTGCTCGGCGTCAGCCGCAACACGCTGCGCACCCACCTCGGTCATCTGGGTCTGATCAAAGCACGACGCAGCGCCGCACGTGGGCTGCGGGTTGAGATTGCGCCCGGTGTAACACAAGAGCGCGAAGTGCGCATTGGTTATCAGAAGTTTGGCAACCTCGGCATTCTCAAGGCGCGGCAGAGCCTGGAAGCGGAGTTTGCCAGTCGCGGCATCAGCGTGCTGTGGAGCGAATTTCCCGCCGGACCGCAGCTGCTGCACGCACTGACCCATCAGGAGATCGATTTCGGCACCACGGGTGAAG
>CAJYIY010000099.1 GCA_913775305.1 uncultured Erwinia sp.
ACTTGATATTTTTTACGTCCGGAGACGTTGATATCAATCCTGCGAGTGCCCACACAGATTGTCTGATAAATTGTTAAAGAGCGGTGCAGTCAGTGGCCTGAGCCGTCCTGCTGCGAGGTGGCGTATAATACGCTTTCCTCCTTCGGAGTCAACTTCTTTTTGAGAATTTTTTTCCGGCGATTCAGCAACTTCCTGAATCTCCTGAGTGGCTGACTTGTCAGTCGCTGTGCCGTCTCAGTGGTTGCGCATTATAGGGAGGCCAAACGGGAATGCAAGCAGAAATCTTAAGTTTTTATCTGCCTGCTGAAACTTCGTGCGAAACGCTGCTTTTTAGCCCTGTTTGATACGTGAAGGCAGCTCTGCAAGGCTGTTTAGCACCCAGTCTGCTGCTTTTTCACCCTCAGCCGTCACCGGTTTACCGGTACGGACCAGAACTTTTTTCCCTACCCCAGCCGCAGCGCCCGCCAGCATGTCTTCTATCTTGTCGCCTACCATATAGGAAGCCGCCATATCAATGTTCAATTCTTTCTGAGCGGAGAGCAGCATTCCCGGCTGCGGTTTACGGCAGTCACAGTTTTGTCGAAGTTCTTCTACGACTGCTTCTGGATGGTGAGGACAGAAATAGATGCCATCAAGATCGACATCACGATCGGCCAACGACCAGTCCATCCATTCGGTCAGCTGCATAAACTGCTCTTCGGTAAACATACCGCGCGCAATACCGGACTGGTTAGTCACCAGCACCAGAGCGAAGCCCATCTTCTTGAGTTCGGCCATCGCCTCAATAACGCCATCGATAAATTCAAAATTGTCGCTCTCTGAGACATAACCGTGATCGATATTAATGGTGCCATCACGATCGAGAAAAATTGCCGGGACATTGTTAGCCACGTAGTCACTCCTGCTAAAAAATTTGCCTTAGAGTATCTCACGATTGCTATAGAAGAGAGAATGCCAGATTGAATGACTTCGATTGATTTAGACGTCTGGATGCCTTAACATCCACTTGCATTCTGCTTGACTGTCGGATGCCTGAGCATGAACGCCACGGACAACCCCATCACGATAATAAATAAAGCAATGATAAAACTTTCAAATATTACCAAAGTGTTCCAACAGGGTTCACGCACGATTACCGCGCTGTCCGATGTCAGCCTCCATGTGCCTGCCGGGCAGATTTACGGGGTCATCGGTTCCTCCGGCGCCGGTAAAAGTACCCTTATTCGCTGCGTTAATCTGCTGGAGCGACCGACATCCGGCAAAGTTCTGGTCGATAATCAGGACCTTACTACGCTCTCTTCAGGCCAGCTGACGCTGGCACGCCGTCAGATTGGCATGATCTTTCAGCACTTTAATCTGCTGAACTCGCGTACGGTCGCGGGCAACGTTGCGCTGCCGCTGGAGTTGGGCAATATGTCCAAAGCGGAAATCAAGAACCGTGTTGTTGAGCTCCTGGAGCTGGTCGGTCTGGCCGATAAGCATGACTCCTGGCCTGCCAACCTTTCCGGTGGTCAAAAGCAACGTGTTGCAATTGCCCGTGCGCTGGCCAGCAATCCCAAAATTCTGCTGTGTGATGAGGCCACCAGCGCCCTCGATCCGGCAACCACCCGTTCGATTCTGGAATTACTGAAGGATATCAACCGCCGTCTTGGTATCACCATTCTGTTAATCACCCATGAAATGGACGTCGTTAAACGCATCTGTGACCGTGTTGCTGTCATCAGTGACGGAAAGCTCATCGAACAGGATACGGTCAGTGAAGTCTTCTCCCATCCGAAAACGCCACTGGCTCAGCAGTTTATCCAGTCCACTCTGCACCTGGATATTCCTGAAGATTACCTGCAGCGCCTGTCATCTGAAGCCAGTGAAAGTCGCGTTCCTTTATTGCGACTGGAATTTACCGGGCAGTCGGTCGATGCGCCTCTTCTGTCTGAATCTGCACGTCGCTTTAATGTGAACAACAACATTATCAGTGCGCAGATGGATTACGCGGGCGGCGTCAAGTTTGGCATTATGCTGGCGGAGATTCACGGTAGCGTCGACGATACACAGGCCGCAATTGCGTTTCTGCAGCAAAATCACGTAAAGGTAGAGGTGTTAGGTTATGTCTGAGGCAATGATGTGGTTAATGGGCCGCGGCATCTGGGAAACACTGATGATGACCTTTGTCTCCGGCTTTTTTGGTTTTGTTCTTGGTCTGCCGGTTGGTGTTCTGCTGTACATCACCCGTCCTGGCCAGATTGTGGCGAACGCCAGGCTCTACCGCGTGCTGTCAGCGGTGGTGAATATCTTCCGCTCGATTCCTTTCATTATACTGCTGGTCTGGATGATTCCGTTCACCCGGATGATTGTTGGCACCTCAATCGGTCTGCAGGCGGCGATTGTACCGTTGACCATTGGCGCCGCACCGTTTATTGCCCGTATGGTAGAAAACACCCTGCTGGAACTGCCAACCGGTCTGATTGAAGCTTCACGCGCAATGGGTGCCACGCCGCTACAGATCATCTGCAAGGTTCTGTTACCTGAAGCGCTGCCGGGTCTGGTGAATGCAGCTACTATTACTCTCATCACCCTGGTAGGTTATTCCGCAATGGGTGGTGCAGTGGGCGCAGGCGGTCTGGGGCAGATTGGCTATCAGTATGGCTATATTGGTTATAACGCCACGGTGATGAATACGGTTTTGGTGCTGCTGGTCGTTCTGGTGTATGTGATTCAGTTTGGCGGCGATCGCATTGTTCGCGCGGTCAGTCATAAGTAAACACAACAGTAATATTCGTTATTTAAGGAATGGACATGTCTTTTAATTTTAAAACGTTTGCGGCCGTAGGCGCACTTATCGGTACTCTGGCACTGGTTGGCTGCGATCAGAAAGAGAAAGATCCGAATCATATCAAGGTCGGCGTGATCGTCGGTGCCGAGCAGCAGGTTGCTGAGGTGGCACAGAAAGTGGCTAAAGAGAAATACGGCCTGGACGTTGAGCTGGTCACGTTCAACGACTATGTCCTGCCAAACGAAGCGTTGAGCAAAGGCGATATTGACGTCAATGCTTTCCAGCATAAACCCTATCTGGATCAGCAGATCAAAGATCGTGGCTACAAGCTGGTTTCCGTGGGTAACTCCTTCGTCTATCCGATTGCCGGCTATTCGAAAAAAATCAAGTCACTGGATGAGCTGCAGGAAGGCGCACAGGTTGCTATTCCTAACGATCCAACCAACCTTGGCCGCTCACTGCTGCTGCTGCAGAAAGTGGGCCTGATTAAGCTGAAAGATGGCGTTGGCCTGCTGCCAACCTCGCTGGATGTGGTTGAGAACCCGAAAAAGATCAAGTTGGTTGAGCTGGAAGCGCCACAGCTGCCGCGTTCTCTGGACGACCAGCAGATCGCGCTGGCGGTGATTAACACCACTTACGCCAGCCAGATCGGTCTGACTCCGGCAAAAGACGGTATTTTTGTCGAAGATAAAGATTCACCTTACGTTAACCTGATCGTTGCTCGCGAAGATAACAAGGATGCAGAAAACGTGAAGAAATTCGTTCAGGCCTATCAGTCTGACGAAGTTAACGAAGCCGCTAACAAAACCTTTAACGGCGGCGCAGTTAAGGGCTGGTAATCCCCTGTTGCAGGCCGCGCCAGCGGCCTGCATGCTTTACGATTCAACGACGCTCGTTCTGCATAACCTGCTCTCCTCTTGTTATTTCCGCTTCGGCTTGCTTCAATAACGCCACTTTTACCGAACATGAGGATCCCCCATGCGTGTTTTGCCGCTCTGTTTGCTCGCCCTGTCGCTGACAGGCTGTTCGCTGCTGCATAAACCCTACCAACCCATTACGCCAGTTCAGAAGCCAGCGCAAACGGAGCCAACCCGCTCGAAGGCCGTTGCACACCCGGCTCCGGTTAAGCTGTATACCGATGCTGCTGACCTGGTCAGCAAACCATTCCGCGATCTTGGCGAAGTGTACGGTGAAGACTGTCAAAGCAGCACGCAGGACTCTCCCCCCAATATTGCTACGGCACGCAAGCGCATGCAGGTCCGCGCATCGGGCATGAAGGCCAATGCGGTACTGCTACACAAATGTGAAGTTGTGAGTGCAGCACAGGGCTGTTACCGCCAGGCGATTTGTCAGGGTTCGGCATTGAAAGTCGCCAATTAACCACTGGTTGGGGTTGATCCAATCAGTTTCAGCCATTTACTGCAGGATTCTTTCTCTCAATCCCAGGCAGAAAGTCACACCCGGCCTGAAAACAGACCAAAACAGAGAGTAACGTTATTATCTTTTCAACGGTCAGGAAGATTTCGGGTTGATGATGACGTTGTCATTTTCAGCCCGCGCATCACTGTTTCTCCCGCTGAACGGCAAAGCGTTTCTTGCGCCGGGGAGGGTTTCAGGTGATGATGACAGGCTCAGCGAATGATGTCTTCCTTATCGGGTAAACGTTCGCCAGCAAATGCTAAAGCACGCCGCAGCACTGCCGGGTAATGCCCTGCTGATGCATTGCAGCGCGTTATCGAGTGGCTGAACCGGTTGCAACCGCGAAGCCGCATATCAGAGTTCAGCCATAAGAGTCGTAGCGTCAATGTCGTCATTCTCCCTCCAGCAAATTGGTACTATTCATTCCCCCTGGAAGGAGAAATTTGCCGTTCCCAGGCAACCCGGCCTGATTGAGGATGGCGGCGGCGAACTGCGTCTTCTGCCCCCCTATAACCAGCCCGAAGCCGTGAGAGGCCTTGAAGCATTCAGCCATCTCTGGCTGCTGTTTATTTTCCATCAAACCATGGAAGGTGGCTGGCGGCCTACCGTGCGCCCGCCGCGTTTGGGCGGTAATACGCGTATGGGGGTGTTTGCTACCCGATCAACCTTTCGCCCTAACCCGGTCGGAATGTCCCTTGTTGAACTTAAGGGGATCCGCTGCGAACAACAGCAGGTTATTCTGGAGCTGGGCAGTCTCGACCTGGTCGACGGTACGCCGATCATTGATATCAAACCCTACCTGCCGTTTGCCGAAGCCCTGCCCGATGCCCGTGCGGGCTTTGCCCAGCAGGCTCCGGCGGCCGATATGCCCGTTTCCTTCACGCCAGCCGCCTGTGAGCAACTGACACAGCATTGCTCTCGCTATCCGCATCTTGCGCGTTTTATTGCGCAGGTCTTAGCGCAGGATCCGCGACCGGCCTACCGTAAAGGTGAGGAACCGGATCGGGAATATGCCGCCTGGCTGCTGGATTTTAACGTCCGCTGGCGCGTTACCCGGGCGGGTACCGAAGTCATCGCTATCGACCCACGTTAATTTAGTCCGGCATCTTTTGACTCACCCGACACGCTGGTACACTAGCCGCCACGTTTTTTGACTCTCTTCCGTTCATATGGAATCGTAACTCATGCGTACTACTCAATATTTGCTCTCCACACTGAAGGAGACACCTGCCGACGCTGAAGTGATCAGCCACCAGCTGATGCTGCGCGCCGGGATGATCCGCAAACTGGCATCCGGCCTCTACACCTGGTTACCGACCGGTCTGCGCGTGCTGAAAAAAGTTGAAAACATCGTGCGCGAAGAGATGAACAACGCCGGTGCCATTGAGATCTCCATGCCGGTTGTTCAGCCAGCCGACCTGTGGCAGGAGAGCGGTCGCTGGGAGCAGTACGGTCCGGAGCTGCTGCGTTTTGTCGATCGCGGCGATCGTCCGTTTGTGCTGGGCCCAACGCATGAAGAAGTGGTCACCGATCTGATCCGCAACGAGCTCAGCTCCTACAAGCAGCTGCCGTTGAACGTATTCCAGATCCAGACAAAATTCCGTGATGAAGTCCGCCCGCGCTTTGGCGTAATGCGTTCACGCGAATTCATCATGAAAGACGCATATTCATTCCACACTACGCAGGAATCGCTGCAGGAAACCTATGACGCGATGTATCGCGCCTACAGCCAGAGCTTCACCCGCATGGGACTGAACTTCCGCGCAGTTGATGCCGATACCGGTTCAATTGGCGGTAGCGCCTCCCATGAGTTCCAGGTGCTGGCACAAAGCGGTGAAGACGATGTGGTGTTCTCCACCGAGTCAGATTACGCAGCCAATATGGAAAAAGCGGAAGCGGTTGCGCCCGCCGGTGGCCGCGCAGCGCCATCCGAAGTGATGACGCCGTTCGATACACCAAATGCAAAAACCATCGCCGAGCTGGTTGAACAGTTTAACCTGCCAGTTGAGAAAACGGTGAAAACCCTGATGGTTAAGGCTACGGAAGAGAGTGGCCATACGCTGGTTGCCCTGCTGATCCGCGGCGATCACGAGCTGAACGAAGTCAAAGCAGAGAAAATTGATATCGTTGCTGCACCACTGACGTTCGCTACCGAAGAGGAGATCCGCGCGCTGATCAATGCCGGTCCGGGTTCACTGGGCCCGGTGGGTCTGCCAATGCCGGTCATCGCTGACCGTACCGTTGCCGCGATGAGCGACTTTAGCGCCGGTGCTAACATCGATCATAAACACTTCTCAGGAATTAACTGGGAGCGCGATCTGCCGCTGCCACGCGTGGCGGATATCCGCAACGTGGTGGAAGGGGATGCCAGCCCGGACGGAAAAGGGACACTGCAGATCAGACGCGGAATTGAGGTGGGTCATATCTTCCAGCTCGGTAGCAAGTATTCGGAAGCGATGAAAGCCTCGGTGCAGGGTGAAGATGGCCGTAACCAGATTATGACCATGGGCTGTTACGGTATCGGGATCACCCGCGTAGTGGCGGCGGCGATTGAGCAGAACCACGACGAACGCGGTATCATCTGGCCAGCCGCACTGGCTCCGTTCCAGGTAGCTATCCTGCCGATGAACATGCAGAAATCATTCCGCGTGAAAGAACTGGCAGAAGAGCTGTACAACACGCTGCGTGCAAAAGGTATCGATGTGATTCTCGACGATCGTAAAGAGCGTCCGGGAGTGATGTTTGCAGATATGGAACTGATTGGCGTGCCACATACCATCGTGATTGGCGATCGTAATCTCGACAGTGAAGAGATTGAGTACAAATCCCGCCGTGAAGGCGAGAAGCGTATGATCAAAACTCACGAAATCGTCGACTTCCTGGTTGCCGAACTGGCTCAGTAATCCGAGGGTCATCTGATCAACGGCCACCGCAGTTGCGGTGGCCGTTTTGTTTCAGGAAAAGGCTTTCTTTCCGTTTATCGCCTCTTCTGCTGCCCGAGTCAGAGGCTCTTAATCGCTGCGAACCTTACCGCGCAGTGATTTAGTCGATGATTGACGCGCTTTGCTCTCAAGCCGACGTTTTTTAGATGCCAGCGTAGGACGCGTACTGCGGCGAACCTTTTCAACAACCGTCAGTTCAAGGATTAAGTTTTCCAGCCTTTTTAACGCCGCCTCACGGTTCATTTCCTGGCTACGATACTCCTGCGCTTTAATGATCACGATGCCTTCAGGCGTAATCAAATGATGACTGGCGGCCAGCATGCGCGCCTGATAAAACTCAGGCAGGCTGGAAGCCCGGATATCAAACCGCAGATGAATCGCCGTGGCGCTTTTATTCACGTGTTGCCCACCCGCCCCCTGCGCGCGAATCGCAGTGATTTCGATTTCGGCATCGGGAATGGTGACGCTACGTGACAGGATAATCATAATCGTTGACCCGCATCCAGCCACGTCTCAAGCTGAATTTCCAGGTGATGACTGTCATCAGACAGCCAAATGGTGCCGTCCTGAATGGTTGCCTGCAGCTGCATCGAACGGGAAGCCAGCTGCGTCAGGGCGCTAAGCTGTTCATCATTCAGATAGCGAATGGACAAATTATTCTGCTGTGCCAGTTTACTCTGATTCTGCTGCCACCAGGGCTGCGCTGCACGCCAGTTATAGGCATACAGCCAGACGTGCTGCGAGCGACTACAGGCTTTTTTAATACGCCGCTCGTCGGGCAGGCCTAACTCCACCCACAGGTCGATGCCGTTGTGATCGTTGAGCTGCCAGATTTCAGGTTCATCCTCAGCGCTTAAACCACGGGTGAAGGTCAAACGCTCATGCGCGTGGACCATCCACGCCAGCAGGCGCAGCATCAGACGCTCTTCGGTTTCGGACGGGTGACGCGCCAGCGTCAGTACCTGGTCGATAAATACATTGCGGTCCATATCCGCGACGTTAACCGTGGCTTTGTAAATCGTTGCTTTCAGTGCCATAGGGATCCTTATCTTTGTTGCCGCTCATTGTAACCGATGACGCTGCAATTCACCCGTTCCCGGCTGATTTCCGATAAAAGCCTGTGCTATAGTCGATGTTAGTCAGAGAAACACTCTGAAGGAGGTGCCAGTGCAAAACTATTGTGAATTAGTTCGCCGTAAATATGCCGAGATTGGCAGTGGCGATCTGGGATACGTGCCGGATGCTCTGGCTTGCGTATTGAAAGCACTCAATGAAATAGCCAGTAACACTGAGCTAAACTCTTCCGTCAGGGAACAGGCAGCCTTTGCTGCCGCTAACTTATTGGTGAGCGACTATGTTGACGAATGAAGCCTACAAACCGATCAACTGCGACGACTATGACAATCTGGAACTCGCCTGCCAAAAACGCTGGACGCTGGCACTGACTCTGAAAAGCGGTGAACAGTTGAAAGCTAAAGCGAAGGACATTTTGTCGCGGAAAAACGTTGAATATCTGACGGTGGAGATCGCCGGTGAAATCAGCGATCTTCGCCTCGATTATATCGCCAGTTTCAGCCACCCCGACCTCGGAACCGTTGTGGTTAGCGAGTCCGATTAACCATATTTCAACCATCAGCAGGGGTGGAAAGACCTCACCCCTGCCCCGTCAGGGTTTAAGACCCGCATGGCAGGCTGGTTACCACGGCCATCGCTGCCGTCAGACCCCTTTGAATCATAGCTCTCCCTGAATTTATTGCTGCCAGCGTATACGCCAGGTCGTTTCCGCTGAAGATGGCGCACCGTCACGGGTCACAAATACTCCCAGTGCGGCAATCAGTTCTTCTCCATAAAACAGCAGTGGAATGCGCTCACGCTGCCAGGGTGGAATACCCGACTCCTGCCAGAGTTTTTTCAGTGGGCGACTCCCCGCACGACCAACGATATGAAACGTACCCCGCGCCTGAAAGCGCACGCTGACCCTCTCCGACGCCCGCGGCTGACGTAGTGATATCCCGTTATCATCGACCTTAAGCACTCCCAGTTCACCCGGTAACAGCAGCGGCAGCCACGGCGGCGTCCACTCAAGCTGGCGCGCAACCAGTGATTCTGCAGGATGCAGCCACCACAGGCGATCGCGAAAGCGGCGCACCTCAGCCGGTCCCAGCCGCAGGCACGGCGTGGCATCCTCACGGCTCAGGGCCACCTCCTGCCATAGCCGTTCCAGCCCCTGCCGCGACGGCATCGTACCGTTATGCCGCGCAATCCAGCGCCGCAGCAGCGCAGCGCGGCGGATTGGACTCATGTTCAGCATCGGTGTAAAACACAGGCTGCCGTCTTCGGCGATCAGCGCATCCAGCGACTCAGCCAGCAGCTCATCAAGCAGCTGCTCCTGTTCGCCGCACAGCGCGGCACTACGCGCAACAGCGGCGGAAAAATGTGGCCAGCGCTCATTCAGCAACGGCAGGACCTGCAACCGCAGGAAGTTGCGGTCATAGCGCGGGTCCTGATTGCTCTCATCCTCAATCCAGCTCAGCTGATAGCGTTCTGCCCAGGCCTCTAACTGCTGACGGCTCATGCCCAGCAGCGGACGGCGGTGCAGATTCTCGCCGCGCATCTGAACCGGCGACATTGCCGCCAGCCCGGCAGGACCGCTGCCACGCTTCAGCGCCAGCAGCAGGGTTTCACTCTGATCGTCACGATGCTGTGCGGTCAGCAGCGTTTCCGCCGGATAGACAGACTCTGCCAGCGCCTGATAGCGAGCGTTTCTCGCCGCCGACTCAATGCCGCCCTGACGCGCATCAACCGTGACATTCACCACCTCCAGCGCAACATTCCACTGCGTGCACTGGCGGCGGCAGTGCGCGACCCAGCTGTCTGCCAGCGGGCTAAGGCCGTGGTGGACGTGAAGCGCACGCAAACGCAGTCCGGGCCACTGCTGGCGAAGCAGCACCAGCTGGTGAAGCAGTACGGTTGAGTCCAGCCCGCCGCTGTAGGCCAGCAGGACGTGCTGATCGGCGGTCAGTGAGTGTTCAAGATGAGCAAGGTCTGACATGGCAATCCTAAAGAGAGCACCCGGCGCAGCACGCCGGGTTTAACCCGATCCTATTTTAAGCCTGATAAAGCTCCAGGGGCAAACCGTCAGGATCGCTGAAGAAGGTAAAACGCTTACCGGTCAGGGGATCAACGCGAATATCCTCGCAGGCCACACCCCGGTTGGTCAGATACTGCGTTGCAGCGTCAATATCCTCCACGCTGAACGCCAGATGGCGCAGGCCGCAGGCTTCGGGACGCGAAGGCCGCGACGGTGGGTTGGGGAACGAAAACAGCTCAATCACGTAGTTGCCGTTCAGTGCCAGATCGCCCTTCCAGGAATCACGCCCTTCACGATAAACCTCAGCCGTGAGCGTAAAGCCGAGAATATCGCAGTAAAACGCCCTGCTAAGCGGATAGTCGCGGGCGATAATCGCAACGTGATGTACCTGCTTTAACTGTAAACCGGACATGCTGCCACCTGAATTAATACCGTTTAGCGCTACCTTACGCAGCGACGAGTCCGATCGCAACGGGTGAAATTCCGTAAATCGGCCTGACGCTACACGTCATCTTTCAGCACGCGCACCAGATACTGCCCTTCATCAGTGAGGGTGGCTCCGTGTATGTCGGTTTCGAAGCCGGGATAGCGCTCCCCAACCGAACACAACATCAGCAGAAAATCCAGCACAGCGCGGCTTTCAGTGGTGATCATCTCGCCAGGCATCACCACCGGCACCCCCGGCGGATAGGGCAGGATCATATTGGCTGAGATGCGCCCCACCAGTTCGCTGATATCAACGGTTTCCACATTCCCCTTCACCTGCTGCTGGAACATCTGATGCGGCGTGAGTTTCATCTCTGGCAAAACCGAAAACGCCTGCAGCATCAGGCGCGGCAAATCATGCTGGCAGATCAGCGAGTGAATGCCCTTTGCCAGGTCCTGAATGCGCATATTGCGATAAAAGTCAGGATCTTCCGCGTACAAATCCGGCAGCATATTCTTGATACGCAGATTCAGGTCGTAAGCGCGTTTGAATTCCGTCAGTCCACGCAGCAGGCTCATCGCTTTGGTTTTATCAATACCGATGCTGAACAGGAACAGCAGGTTATAGGGGCCGGTTTTCTCCACCACGATGCCGTGCTGATCGAGAAACTTCGCCACCAGCGCCGCCGGGATCCCCTCTTCCGCCATGTCACCCAGCTCACTCATCCCGGGAGTGAGGATCGTCACCTTGATCGGATCGAGGTACATATGATCGGCATCCGCATCGCGGAAACCGTGCCAGTCTTCCTCTCCCGGCTGGATTGGCCAGCATTCTGGCTCATCAATACCTTCCGGCTGCCAGATATCGAAGAACCAGCCGTCGGACTCCTCACGCAGGCGCTGAATTTCGCGGCGGAAATGCAGTGCCCGTTCAACAGAGCGGTTAATCAACCGCTTACCGGGATTGCCGCGCAGCATCGCTGCCGCCGTTTCTACAGACGCCACGATCGAATAGTTGGGCGACGTGGTGGTGTGCATCATATAGACCTCATTAAAGGTCTGTTCGTCGTAATCCCCTTTAATGTGGATCAGCGAAGCCTGCGAAAAAGCGGCCAGCAACTTATGGGTCGACTGCGTTTCGTATATCACTTTTCCCGCCGTACGCTCACCGCTCATTCCGCTCAGCCCGCGGTAGATGGGGTGAAAATTGGTGTACGGCACCCAGGCGGAATCAAAGTGAATGGACGGCACCTCCAGCGTCTCCTTGATATACTGCGTGTTATACAGCAGCCCATCGTAGGTAGAGTTGGTAATCACCGCATGGACCGGCCAGCTGGCTCGTGGGATCTCTGCTATTTTCTGCGCGATGCTCTCTCTGGTGAACTCCCGCTTCGGAATGCCGCCCAGGATCCCCAGCGCGTTGCGCGTCGGCTTCAGCCAGACCGGGATAACATCACTCATCATCAGCAGGTGGGTCAGCGATTTGTGGCAGTTGCGATCGACAAGTACGGTACTGCCGGCGGGTGCTGCATACATGCCGACGATTTTATTCGAGGTCGAGGTTCCGTTCGTTACCATATAGCTTTGCTCGGCACCAAAGGTGCGGGCAATATACTCTTCGGCCTCAAGGTGCGGGCCGGTGTGGTCGAGCAGTGAACCCAGTTCGGTTACCGAGATGGAAATATCTGCTTTGAGCGTGTTTGCGCCAAAGAAATCGTAAAAAAGACAGCCTACCGGACTTTTCTGGAAAGCCGTTCCGGCCATGTGTCCGGGAGTGCAGAAGGTGTATTTCCCCTCTTTAACGTAGGTGAACAGCGCACGGGTCAGCGGCGGCGTGATAGTTTCCAGATACTCGTCAGTGTGTTGCCTTATCCGCTGGGCGATCTCTTCTGCTGCATTGAGTGAATATTCGAAGAAGCGGATGGCCATACGCATCTCGTTGATGCTGACATCCATCGTTGAGTGGGTATTGATAAAGGCATACAGCGGCAGATATTCATTCAGCTGATTAATTTCACAACAAAGTTCGACGCTGTGTTCGTCCCAGTCGAAAATCACGCCGCTGATTCGCGGGTTATGCTCAATCAGCTTCAACAGATCAGCGGCATCGTGCGGATAAATGGTCTGGAAGCCCTGTAATTTCAGTGCGGCATCCAGCTGTCGGACAGGTTCATCTTTATAAAAAACGTTGTGCGGTCCTGCGATCGCGATAATGTTCAATGCTTACCTCCATCTGCATACGAAGGCGGAAGAAAACTTCCGCCTGGCCAAAACCGGTTGACCCTGCAGTCAAACTGTAAGCATAGCGGATCGCATCCTCCTGCGCTTATCCCTGCGGATAGGCCTGAGCAATGTTTGCCTGAGCACTCATCGACAACTGCGCGGTAATATCCTGCAGAACATAAAGATCCCGGCGTCGGGTCCAGGGTTGATCGGACTGCGCGTCATACCAGCGCGGCAAGGAAATTCCCTTCGGGGCAAACCCATGCACTTGACGTGCCGCACAGGTCAAAATGCAGCGTTTAACATGGTCGCGATGACCCACGACCGCTGCCTTGCCCATTTTTTCAGTATCGCCGGAAAAGTGTTTGTTAATAATTTCCTGCACAACACCATCGGTACTGAGATAAACCAGCTTACCGCTTTCATCCCAGTGGGGCTCAATGGAAATAATGTCACTGCGTGGAATGTCGGCAAACTCGGAGGAATCCATCCAGCGTGCAATTTCCCATTGCAGATAGAGCGGCATGCGTTTTTTGCGCCATACGGCAGCGCAGCACTGGGCCAGCACCCGATTCATCGGTCCCGGCAAAGCGAGTTTATGTGGATCCTGTTCTGGATTCGGTCGGTTGCCGAAGGCGAAAGCAATCACCAAGCTGGCCTCCTGTATGTGACCGGTCGGTGGTGTCATGTTAAAAGCAGCATCAAGAATAAACGGGGCCAGAATATCGGCCGTGTGGTGATCCTCCAGCTGGCTGCTCAGCTGATTGAGCGCCATCCGATCGAAGGTTTTCTCTTTGCGAGGCTTATCTGCAGAAACGCAGCCGCTAACGGCGGCAACTGCCGGGAGGGTCAGTAAACCCATCGCTAATTTACGACGATTAATATCCATAAGATCCCTTTATTTTAGTGAGTTAGATAGAAAAGGCTAACATGACTCAGGAATGATTACAGATAACATAAATGGTGATAATGCAGAAAAAAGGCCCCAGAGGGGCCTTGTTTGCGAGGATGACGAAGTTAAGCGTAGCCGTAATTCATCAGACGCTGATAGCGACGATCCAACAGCTCCTCTTTGCTTAACGCATCGAGTTCACCCAGATCCGCCAGCAGCTGCGCTTTCAGAGAATCCGCAATCGCCAGTGGGTTACGGTGCGCGCCACCCAGCGGCTCCGGGATCACCGTGTCGATCAGGTTCAGCTCTTTCAGGCGTGGGGCAATGATCCCCATCGCTTCCGCAGCCAGCGGCGCTTTGTCGGCGCTTTTCCACAGAATTGACGCACAGCCTTCCGGCGAGATCACCGAATAGGTGCTGTACTGCAGCATGTTGACTTTATCGCCCACGCCAATAGCGAGTGCGCCGCCTGAGCCACCTTCACCAATGACCGTACAGATGACCGGCACTTTCAGGCCAGACATCTCACGCAGGTTACGGGCAATGGCTTCAGACTGACCGCGCTCTTCTGCACCCACGCCAGGATAAGCGCCTGGTGTGTCGATAAAGGTAATGACCGGCATGTTAAAACGCTCGGCCATCTCCATCAGACGCAGCGCTTTACGGTAGCCTTCCGGTGCCGGCATGCCGAAGTTACGACGAATTTTTTCTTTGGTTTCACGTCCTTTCTGATGACCAATGATCATCACTGGACGGCCTTCCAGACGAGCGATTCCACCGACAATGGCTTTATCATCAGCATAGGCACGGTCACCTGCTAACTCATCAAAATCGGTGAAAACGTTACGAACATAATCCAGCGTATAAGGACGCAGCGGATGGCGCGCAAGCTGCGCGATCTGCCATGCACCTAAATCGGAGAAGATTTTACGTGTCAGTTCCACGCTTTTATCGCGCAGACGCTGAACTTCTTCATCCAGATTAATATCCAGTTTTTCATCCTGACGGCCAACCGATTTCAGTGAATCAATTTTCGCTTCAAGTTCCGCGATTGGCTGTTCAAAATCCAGGTAATTAAGACTCATAATAATCCTGTTTTAGTCAAACTCCAGTTCCACCTGCTCCGATCCTATCAACGACCGCAGATCGTTTAACAAACGATCGCTGGGCGACACGCGCCAGGTCGCGCCAAAGCGCAACTTCGCCCGCGCATCCTCTCTCTGATAGTAGAGATGTACCGGAATTGTCCCCGAACGATGGGGTTCCAGGGATTGACGGAGACGGTTCAAAAGCTGGTCATCAATTTGCCTGTCCGTCAGCGATATAGCAAGCCCACGCGCATATTTTTCGCGTGCTTCGTCGATGTCCATCATATCTCGGGCCATCATTTTAAGCCCGCCGTTGAAGTCATCAAAGCTGACCTGTCCGCTGACGATCAGGATACGGTCTTTTTCCAACATATGCTGGAATTTATCTAAGGCATCTGTAAATAACATCACTTCCAGACGACCCGAGCGGTCGTCTAGTGTACAGATACCAATCCGGTTACCGCGTTTTGTTACCATTACGCGGGCCGCCACCACCAGACCGGCCGCAGTGGTCATTTTGCCACGTTCGGTCGGGTGCATGTCTTTCAGGCGCAGTCCACCGACATGGCGCTCAATTTCTTTCAAATACTGATTGATCGGATGACCGGTTAAGTAAAGCCCTAAAGTCTCTCTTTCGCCATCCAGCTGAATCTGTTCAGGCCAGGGGGTAACGTCTGAATACGATTTTTCGACCTGTTCAGGGGCTTCTGCCAGAACGCCAAACATATCTGCCTGACCAATCGCTTCGGCTTTCGCATGCTGATCGGCGGCCTTCAGCGCATCCGGCAGCGCACTCATCAGCGCCGCGCGATGTGGGCCAAGGCGGTCGAACGCGCCGGACATGATCAGCTTTTCCAGCACCCGCTTGTTCAGCTTTTTGGTGTCGGTACGGGCGCAGAGGTCAAACAGCTCGCGGAAGTATCCACCTTCGTTACGCGCCTCAATGATCGCTTCAATGGGGCCTTCGCCCACCCCCTTAATCGCCCCAATACCGTAGACGATTTCGCCATCGTCATTGACGTGGAACTGATACAGCCCGGAGTTGATATCCGGCGGCAGCACCTTCAGGCCCATCCGCCAGCACTCATCCACCAGGCCGACAACCTTCTCAGTGTTATCCATATCGGCGGTCATAACCGCCGCCATAAACTCCGCCGGATAGTGCGCTTTTAGCCAAAGGGTCTGATAGGACACCAGCGCATAGGCAGCAGAGTGGGATTTGTTAAAGCCGTACCCGGCGAATTTTTCCACCAGGTCAAAGATCTTGATCGCCAGTTCACCGTCGATGCCGCGGGCTTTCGCACCGTCTTCAAAGCCGCCGCGCTGCTTGGCCATTTCGACCGGATTCTTTTTACCCATTGCACGGCGCAGCATGTCCGCACCGCCCAGGCTGTATCCCGCCAGCACCTGGGCTATCTGCATCACCTGTTCCTGATACAGAATGATACCGTAGGTCGGTTCCAGCACCGGTTTGAGTGACTCATGCTGCCACTGGATATCCGGGTACGAGATCGCTTCACGCCCGTGCTTACGGTCAATAAAGTTATCCACCATACCGGACTGTAGCGGTCCGGGCCGGAACAGCGCAACCAGTGCGATCATATCTTCGAAGCAGTCAGGCTTCAGGCGCTTAATCAGATCTTTCATGCCGCGGGATTCAAGCTGGAAGACCGCGGTGGTTTCGGAACGCTGAAGCATGTCGAAACTTTTCTGATCGTCAAGAGGGATAGCCGCGATATCGATCGGCTCAAGCCCCTCTTTGTCACGCCGGGCATTAATCATACCCAGCGCCCAGTCAATAATAGTCAGCGTGCGCAGGCCGAGGAAGTCAAATTTGACCAGGCCCGCATACTCCACGTCATTTTTATCGTACTGAGTAACGGGATGATTGCCGTTCTCATCACAGTAAAGTGGCGCGAAGTCGGTAATTTTGGTGGGTGCGATTACCACGCCCCCGGCGTGCTTACCGGCATTACGGGTGACGCCTTCCAGTTTGCGCGCCATATCAATCAGCGCTTTTACCTCTTCATCCGCCTCGTAGATTTCCGGCAACTGCGGTTCCGCGGCAAAGGCTTTTTCCAGCGTCATACCCGGATCGGGCGGCACCAGCTTGGAGATACGATCGACAAAGCCGTACGGATGCCCGAGCACGCGCCCGACATCACGGATAACCGCTTTCGCCGCCATCGTACCAAAGGTAATAATCTGCGATACCGCTTCACGCCCGTACATCTCGGCCACGTGGTCAATAACCAGGTCACGCTTCTCCATACAGAAGTCAACGTCGAAGTCCGGCATTGACACGCGTTCAGGGTTAAGAAAGCGTTCGAACAGCAGGTCAAACTCCAGCGGATCGAGGTCGGTAATTTTCAGCGCGTACGCCACCAGTGAGCCCGCACCGGAGCCGCGTCCCGGCCCTACCGGTACATCGTTATCTTTCGACCACTGGATAAACTCCATCACAATCAGAAAGTAGCCAGGAAAGCCCATCTGATTGATTACGTTAAGCTCAATATCCAGACGATCGTCATACTCCGGCCGACGCTCTGCACGCACCTTCTCGTCGGGGAAAAGGAATTGCAAACGCTCTTCCAGTCCCTCTTTCGATTTCATCACCAGGAAATCTTCGGTGGTCATCTCACCGGTCGGGAACTGCGGCAGGAAGTATTCACCCAGGCGGATCGTCACATTGCAGCGGCGGGCAATTTCCACGCTGTTTTCCAGCGCTTCCGGGATGTCCGAGAACAGCTCGCACATCTCCTCTTCCGTACGCATATACTGCTGCGGACTGTAGTTTTTTGGCCGTTTGGGATCGTCCAGAGTAAAACCATCGTGGATCGCCACGCGGATCTCATGAGCGTCAAAATCATCTTCCTGCAGGAAGCAGACTTCATTGGTCGCGACGACCGGGATCCCTTCCGCGATCGCCAGATCGACCGCCGCATGCAGGTAACTCTCCTCATCCTGACGACCGGTGCGGATCAGTTCCAGATAATAGCGATCGGGGAAATGCGTCTGGTAAAAACTCAGGCACTCGGCCACGCCAGCAGGGTTACCGCGCAGCAGCATTTTACCCACATCACCCCGCCGCCCGCCGGAGAGCAAAATAATGCCCTGCTGATGCTCTGCCAGCCAGTCGCGGTCAATAGCCGGGCCTGCCGCTCCGTAGCCGCGCTGATAGGCACGGGAAATCAACAGGGTAAGGTTTTGATAGCCTTCATTGTCAGCGGCCAGAACGGTCAGCTGAGAGAACTCATCGCCCATCAGCGGACTGGCAACGTTAAAATCTGCGCCGATGATCGGCTTCATGCCCTGCCCGTGTGCGGTACCGTAAAATTTGACCAGCCCGCACAGGTTGGTGAAATCCGTGATCCCTATCGCCGGCATGCCCAGCTTTGCCGCATTTTTCACCAACGGGCCCGTCTTCGCCAGTCCATCGATCATGGAGTAGTCGCTGTGAACACGTAAATGAATAAAACGAGGTTCGGCCATCTGGGATTCCGTTAAAACTGAGGGAGAAGATTACAGCGTACGTGCACGCGTAGCGGCAATTTCGGCATCCAGCAGCGCATTTCGCACCGGAGCAAAACTGCGGCGATGATGGGGCGTTGCACCATGCTGCGTCAGTTTTTCCATATGCAACACGGTTGGATAACCTTTGTGCTGGGCAAATCCGTATTCAGGATACAGCAGATCCAGCTCGGCCATCTCGCGGTCACGCGTCACCTTGGCGATGATGGAAGCCGCGCTGATTTCACGCACCAGGCTATCCCCTTTGACCACCGCCTGGCTGGGCATCGCCAGCGCCGGGCAGCGATTGCCGTCAATCAGCACGAAGTCCGGCGTAATATGCAGCCCGGCTACGGCACGCTGCATCGCCAGCATGGTGGCGTGAAGAATATTTATCTGATCGATCTCTTCCGGCTCCGCCCGTCCCAGGCTCCAGCTCAGGGCTTTTTCAACGATTTCATCGTACAGCGCCAGCCGTCGCTTTTCAGACAGCTTTTTTGAATCGGCGAGGCCCTGGATGGGATTGGCCGGATCGAGGATCACTGCGGCAGTCACCACAGCACCGACCAGCGGGCCACGGCCAACCTCATCAACACCGGCAATCAGCGCCGCGTGGGGATAAATAAAATCACTCATGGACACAGCTCCAGTACGGCGGCGGCGGCCTGTTCATCCGCATTCCAGCGGATTTGATGATGCAGCTCGGCAAAGGTCGCCAGTAGCTGTTGACGGGTTTCACCATCAAACAGCAGTGGTTCCAGCGCCGCAGCCAGTTTCTGTGGTTCACAGTCATCCTGTAGCAGCTCTTTCACCAGTTCCCGACCGGCCAGCAGGTTAGGCAGTGAAACGTAGTCGGTTTTCACCAGCCGCTTCGCCAGCCAGAAGGTGAACGGCTTCATACGATAACCCACAACCATGGGGCACTTAGCCAGCATACACTCAAGCGCGGCGGTGCCAGAGGCCAGCAGTGCGGCATCGCTGGCCATCATCGCGCTGCGGCCTTTGCCATCCAACAGATGCATGGTCAAATCAGGCGCCACTTGCGCTTTAATCTTTTCAAACTGCTCGCGACGCCGCAGATTGACCAACGGAACAACCACTTCCAGCCGCGGGTGTTTTTGACGCAGCAGCATGGCGGCGCGCAGGAAATCAGCGCTGAGCATTTCCACTTCAGCGTTGCGGCTGCCAGGCAGCAGAGCGAGGCAAAGTGCATCGGGTGCGATACCCAGTTCCTGCCGTGCGGCCAGCTTATCGGGCTCTATGGGCATCGCATCAGCCATAGTGTGGCCAATAAAGCGGCAAGGGACGTTATAGCGATCGTAAAAAGCCTTTTCAAACGGCAGGAAAGCCAGAACCAGATCGGTAGCACGGCCTATTTTAAATACCCGCTTTTGGCGCCATGCCCAGACTGACGGGCTGACGTAATGGATCGTGCGGATACCGCGCTGCTTCAGCCGTTCTTCCAGCGTGATATTGAAATCAGGGGCATCAATACCGACAAAGACATCCGGCTTCAGTGCGGTAAACCGGGCGGTCAAATCCCGACGAATATGCAGGATACGACGCAGCCGTCCGAGTACCTCAACGATACCCATAACGGCCAGCTCTTCCATCTCATACCATGCCTCGCAGCCTTCCGCCTGCATCAGCGGGCCTGCCACGCCAACAAAACGGGCATCAGGATGCTTTGCCTTCAGGGCACGGATCAGGCCGGCACCAAGAATATCGCCGGAGGTTTCTCCGGCGACAAGGGCAATCGTTAAAGGAGGCTTAGACATGGGTCAACGAATCAGGCCCCGGGTCGAGCGCGCGAAGAAGTCATAGAAAGGCTGAACTTCAGGGTGCACTTTCGCCAGCTCGGCAATCTCTGGCTTCACGTCATCCAGCGTCTTACCGCTGCGATACAGCAGCTTGTAGGCGTTGCGAATGGCATGCAGGGCATCTTTACTGAAGCCCCGACGCTGCAGACCAACAAGGTTAATACCAAATGGCGTCGCGTGATTGCCCTGGGCGATAACGTAAGGAGGAACGTCCTGCGCCACGCCGGAACAGCCGCCCACCATTACGTGCGCGCCAATGATGCAGAACTGATGCACCGCCGTCATACCACCAATAATCGCATAGTCATCGACGGTGACGTGACCTGCCAGCGTGGCGTTATTCGCCAGAATACAGCGATTACCGACCACGCAGTCGTGCGCAATATGCGCATTAACCATCAGCAGGTTGTCATCACCCAGTTTGGTCAACCCCTCTGCCTGAGCAGTACCACGGTGGATCGTCACGCTCTCGCGGATGCGGTTACGATCGCCGATCTCAACACGGGTGGGCTCACCAGCGTATTTCAGATCCTGATTTACCTCACCAATGGAGGCAAACTGGTAAATGGTGTTGTCCTTACCGATACGGGTATGGCCATTCACCACCACGTGCGATTTCAGAATCGTGCCTTCACCAATTGAGACATTCGCGCCTACGACGCAAAAAGGACCAATCTGAACGCCAGCACCAATCACGGCACCTTCTTCCACAATCGAACTTGGGTGAATTACGGCGGAACTGTCAATCACGAATTAAGCCTCCCGGCTGCGGGCACACATCATGGTTGCTTCGCAGACAATTTTACCGTCAACGGTCGCCACGCCCTTAAAGCGGGTCAACCCACGGCGGGTTTTCTCGAAGGTCACTTCCATGATCATCTGGTCACCGGGAACGACCGGGCGCTTGAAGCGCGCTTCGTCAATTCCGGCGAAGTAGTACAGCTCACCAGGCTCCAGTTTTCCTACGCTTTTGAACGCCAGAATTCCCGTGGCCTGAGCCATTGCTTCCAGGATCAATACCCCCGGGAAAATCGGTTTACCAGGGAAATGGCCCTGGAAAAACGGTTCGTTAACCGAGACGTTCTTTACCGCACGCAGATACTTATGTTCTTCAAACTCAAGTACGCGATCGACCAGCAGAAACGGGTAGCGGTGCGGTAATAATTCAATAATCTCTTCAATCTTCAGAGTATGAGTTTCAGTAGTCAAAATACTCTTCCTGTCCTAAACATTCTGATGGCATCAATAACACGGCCTGCAACAATCGGTGATCGTTAACAGGCCGCAAATCATTTCCGTGCGCTTGGCTTTCCCTGCTTAGCATGTTTTATTTATGAAAGCTGGGCAGCGTAAGTGGTGAATCGTCGCTCAGTCTTTATCAACCTTGCGTTCGATGGCCTTCAAGCGTTTGCTCAGGTCGTCGATATTCATCACCAGCGCTGCAGTTTTGCGCCAGGTTTTGTTGGGCTGCAGTGGAATCCCGGAAGAGTATACCCCAGGTTCGGTGATTGGTCGCATAACCATTCCCATTCCCGTGACGGTTACTTTGTCACAAATTTCCATATGACCATTAATTACGCTGGCACCGCCGATCATGCAATAACGACCGATTTTAAGACTGCCAGCCATAATTACACCGCCCGCAACGGCAGTGTTGTCGCCGATCACCACATTGTGTGCGATCTGGCACTGGTTATCTATGATAACACCATTCCCGATTTGAGTGTTATCCAGCGCACCACGATCGATGGTGGTACAGGCACCAATCTCAACGCGATCGCCAATAATGACCGTGCCGAGCTGTGGAATTTTCACCCAGTTACCGCGATCGTTGGCATAACCGAAGCCGTCAGCACCAATCACGGTGCCAGACTGGATCAGGCAATCGCTGCCGATCTGTACTTCATGATAGACAGTAACATTGGCCCACAGGCGGCTACCGGCACCAATTCGCGCTTTCTTTCCCACGAAACAGCCGGGACCGATAACCACGTTATCGCCCAGCACAACGTCGGATTCGATGACCGCATTTGCGCCAATCGAGACATTTTTGCCCAGCGTAGCAGTCTCGTCGATCGCAGCAGTTGGTGAAATATTTGTGGCAGGCTGCGGTGTAGTATCCAGCAGCTGCGCCATACGGGCATAGGTCAGATAAGGATTTTTCACTACCAGAGCCGCGCCATGAAAACATTCGCGGTCTGCTTCCAAAACCACCACGGCGGATGCCTGGCAGGTAGCCAGCTGTTCACGATAACGGCTGTTGGAAAGGAAGGTGATCTGACCGGTTTGAGCGGATTGCATAGAAGCAATGCCGGAGATGGCGATATCGCCATCTCCGTGCAATTCTGCATCCAACTGCTGGGCTAAATCAGCCAGTCGAATTGAAGACATGTATTATTTAACCTGTTTCAGTACATCTGCAGTGATGTCTTTTGCTTTCGCCGAGTAGGCAACCGCATTCTGATCGATAACCACGTCATAGCCTTCACTATTAGCAACTTTCTGCACGGCATCCTGGATGCGGGTCAGAATTTTGTTACGCTCTTCAGCCTGACGACGGCGGTTATCCTGCTCAAAAGCCTGAGCTTTGGTTGAGAAAGCCTCACGCTGAGCCATCACGTCTTTTTCCATACGGCTACGTTCGCTGGCCTTCATGGTAGAACCATCGCGCTGAAGACGCTGCATTTTCGTTTGCAGATCGCGCTCCATGCCCTGAAGTTCGGTCGCACGGCCTTTGAATTCATTCTCAAGCTGCTTCGCAACGGTCGCACGCGCTGGTAACTGTTGGAAAATGCTGGAAACGTTCACCACTGCAATTTTGTCAGCTGCCTGAGCTCCGGCGGAAACCGCCATAGCAATACCCAGACCTGCGGCACACAACAACTTTTTCACTATAAACTCCTTACCATCAACGTTTGTGTCACAGACACATGTGTTGCGCATGGTGTGGCCTGCTTAAACAGGCCATCACTGAACTGCGCGATACTCTTTTGCGTACTTCCCTGTTACACCGAATTACCAGGTTTTACCAATGTTGAACTGGAACTGTTCGGCCTTGTCTCCATCATACTTTTTGAACGGCTGAGCGTAGGAGAACACCAGTGGACCTAAAGGTGACATCCATTGCAACGCTAAACCGGCAGACATACGAATGTTGCTCGGATCGCTGTAGTCAGGAATACCGGCTGCACGCGTCTCAGCAGTGTTTTCCCACTTCGTATCCCAGACCGTACCCGCATCCACAAACAGTGAGGTACGTACCGAGTTGGAGTACTTGTCACTGATAAATGGCGTTGGCGTAATCAGCTCAAGGCTGGCTACGGCCATAGCGTTACCACCGATGGCGTCGTCTGAATCACAGACTTTATTCACGTTAGCGCCGTTACAGTCTGAAGAACCATTGTTCAGGTACGCTGCTTTCGGACCAATGTTATTGGAACGGAATCCGCGCACGGTGCTGGAACCACCGGCATAGAAGTTCTCATAAAACGGCATTTCTTTGCCGCTCAGACCGTCACCATAGCCGACACGGCCACGGCCTAACATCACCCATGTGCGATCCTGATTCAGCGGCAGATACTGCTGCGTGTCCAGCGTCGCTTTATAGAAGGCATTGTCGGAGCCTGGGATCGTCACCTTACCGTTCAGGTTGGTACGATTACCGGACGTCGGGAAGAAGCCGCGGTCCAGCGTGTTGTACGTCCAGCCATAGTTGAAGGTGAAATCATCTGCCGAGTAGTCTTCATCGCCAGACAGCGTTGGGTTTTGCCCAACGGAACGCAGGTAGCGCCACATCGCGACCTGCGGCTGCATGTTGGACAGGCTGTTGTGCACATAGCCCAGCCCCACACGCAGAGTGTTGTTCTCGTTTACCGGGAAGCCCAGCGTGCCGTCTAAACCATAGCTCTTGTTGGTATAGTCAGACAGGTCAGCATCATCAGCTTTAAAGTCGTTATAAAACACACGACCACCCAGGCTGACGCCATCGACGGTAAAGTACGGATCGGTGACGGAGAATTCAGCATAGGTCTGATAATCATTTTTGGTTCCGCTAATACCCACGGTATTACCGGTACCCAGCCAGTTATCCTGGGTTACGCCGACCTGGAAGCTTACGCCGCTTTCGGTACCGTAACCAATACCAAAGTTCAGCGTACCGGTGTTACGTTCTTTCACCTTATAGACGACGTCTACCTGGTCTGGCGATCCCGGAACACGCTGCGTGTCAGTGTCCACGGTTTCAAAGTAGCCAGTACGGTTCAGGCGCTCTTTGCCCTGTTCCACCAGGTCGCTACCCAGCCATGCCCCTTCCATCTGGCGCATCTCGCGACGCAGCACGGAATCTTTCGAGGTATCGTTACCCTCGAAGCGTACTTTGCGCACGTAGTAACGGTTGCCGGCATCCACATTGACATTCAGCTTAACGGTCTTGTTACTATCGTCGATTTCAGGCTGGGTCTGAACGCGTGGGTAAGCATAGCCATAGCGCCCCAGAAGCTTCTTGATATCGTCTTCCATACGGGTCACTTTAGCACCGTTATAGAGCTCACCCGGGGTGATTTTCGTCAACCCTTCGATCTCTGCCGAGTGCCCGGCCAGGTTACCGTTTACCGCAACCCCAGAGAGCTTATACTGATCGCCCTCGGTGATGTTGACGGTAATATAAATGCCTTTTTTATCCGGCGTCAGGCTGACCTGAGTGGAGTCGATGTTGAAACGGGCATAGCCGCGATCCAGGTAGAAACTGCGCAGGGTCTCAAGGTCACCGGCCAGTTTCTGCTTCTGGTATTTACGATCGCCCACCACGTTCCACCACGGCACTTCATCACGCAGCTGGAAACGGGAGATCAATTCTTCAGAGCTAAAGGCTTTATTACCAACGATGTTGATCTGCTGAATTTTTGCAGAAACACCTTCGGTAAACACCAGCTTCAGGTCTACACGGTTACGCGGCAGCGGCGTGACCACTGCCTTAACGCTGGCACTGTATTTACCAACGCTGTAGTAGAAATCTTCCAGTCCTTTTTCAATCGAGGAAATCGTGGTGCGATCCAGCGCTTCACCCACGCGCACGCCTGAAGCTTCGAGATTTTGCTTCAGCATGTCCTCTTTCACCGCTTTATTACCGGAGAAAGTGATGCTGGCAATCGTCGGACGCTCTTTAACCTGAACAATCAGCACATTGCCGTCGCGCAGGACCTGAACGTCTTCAAAATTCCCGGTCGCAAAAAGTGCACGAATGGTATTACTGAGATCTTCATCGGAGACGGTGTCTCCCACGCGGACGGGCATACTGAGCAATGCCGCACCGACGGCGACTCGCTGCAGCCCTTCGAAATGAATATCCTTCACTACGAATCCGTCTGCACCGTATACGGTAGCGCTGCTAAGCAGCAGCGACGCTATGAGCAACTTTTTCATCGCCATCGTTGTTATGCATTCTTCCTAACTGGTTCTCATCGCTTAAGGGATTTTCACCTCACGCCGACCTGAGGCCTTCGCTGGCTAATTCCTGATCGCCTAAAGACGCGAGAAATCATTGAATAGTGCAAGCCCCATTAACAGCACCAGCAAAATAGAGCCGATACGATAACTGAAGTCCTGAACTCGCTCGGACACCGGCTTCCCTTTGATCTTTTCGATCGCCAGGAACAACAAATGTCCACCATCTAACACCGGCAGTGGGAACAGGTTGATTATCCCAAGGTTCACGCTAATCAGAGCGAGGAACATCAGATAATAAATCAAGCCATACTCCGCTGACATCCCAGCCCCCTGGGCGATTGAAATCGGCCCACTGAGATTGTTCAGCTTCACATCACCGACAATCAGTTTACCCAGCATGCTTACCGTTAACTTCATCAGCTGCCAGGTTTTTACGCTGGCCTCGCCGATTGCGGCAAACGGCCCATACTGGCGAACCGTTCTGTACTCATCAGGCAGAGGGATAACCCGTGGGACTACCCCGGCAAACCCTTCAGCTTTGTTACGCGGATTGATGTCCGGAGTCAGCGTTAAATCAACCGTGCCTCCCTGACGCTCAACCTGCAGTGCGATAGCCGTTCCCGGATTATCCCGCACCTTAGTCACAAAATCCTGCCACTGATCCAGCGGCTGACCACTGACTTTAACGATCCTGTCGCCCGCTTGCAAACCCGCCTTGCTTGCCGCCGAGTTCTCCTGCACCTGCGCCAGCGTCGTTTCTATCTGCGGTCCGCGAGGCTGAATGCCCAGCGCCACAACCGGATCCTGCTTATCGGGTTCGAACTGCCAGTTGCGCAGGTCAATGCGTTTGTCACTCGTCTGTTCACTGCCAAACGGCGCGACGCTGACGGTGGTACTTTCATCACCAATCTTCGCAACGAGTGCCATACGCACTGCATCCCAATCAGGCGTTTCGATACCGTCAACGGCTTTAAGTTCCATCCCGGGGGTAATTTGCGCTGTCGCCGCAGGCGAATTGCTGGTTATTTCACCAACAACCGGGCGCACACCCGGCACACCGATGATAAACACCAGCCAGTAGGCAATGATAGCAAAGATGAAGTTAGCCATTGGTCCGGCGCCAATAATGGCGGCGCGCTGAAGAACGGTTTTGTTGTTGAAGGCTTGATGGCGAAGTTCAGGCGGCACACTCTCAACGCGCTCATCGAGCATTTTGACGTAGCCGCCGAGCGGGATCAGGGCGATAACGTACTCTGTCCCCTGCTTATCACGACGGCGCCACAGGGCTTTACCAAAGCCCACAGAAAACCGTTCAACTTTGACGCCGCAGCGGCGGGCCACCCAAAAGTGACCAAATTCGTGCACGGTGATTAAAATTCCCAGCGCAACGATAAAAGCGGCAATACTCCAGAGTACGCTCAGCATCATGTTTCCCTACAGAGTCCCAAACACCAGCAGTAAAAGACAGGCAAATACAGGAACCGCCGCGGTCAGACTATCAATACGATCAAGGATGCCACCGTGGCCGGGGATCAGATTACCGCTGTCCTTAATGCCCGCTTCGCGCTTGAACATGCTCTCGGTTAAATCGCCCAGCACCGAAGCCAGCGCAGCCACAACCGAACAAACCAGCAGTATGCCCAGCGAAACCTCAAGCGGAGCAAACGCGCTGAATACCCATGACAGCAGCGCAGAGGTTACCAGTCCGCCGATAAAGCCTTCCCAGGTTTTACCCGGGGAAACTTTTGGCGCCAGCTTATGTTTGCCAAACAGCTTACCAAACATATAGGCACCGGAATCCGCGCCCCACACCAGCAACATCACGTACAGCAACCACCAGGCACCGGCGAAATGATCGGTTTCGTAATGATACTGGCGCAGCGCCAGCATGCCCCAAAAGAACGGCACAATGGTCAGTACACCAAATATCAACCGCAGTGGCTTCGAAGTACGCCAGATCGCCGCGGAACCCGGATAGAACAGTACCAGCAGCAGCGCGACTATCCACCAGCCTAACGCGAGCCAGAGCGCACCGCTCACCTGCGGCAGTTGAACCAGATGTTGGTAAGCCGGAAGTGTGATTAGCATAAAGGCCAATAGCAAGCCGCAAAGCAGCGCCAGCCAGATCCTTTGCGAACGCGAAGCAAAGCCGGAAAACTGCCCCCATTCCCAGGCAGCCAGCATACTAATCACTAAAATGACGATCTCAAATCCTGACGGAGGCAGCAAAAACAGTGCTGCAATCACAATCGGAATCAAAATAAATGCGGTAATCAGGCGAGACTTTAGCAAAGATTACCCCCAGTGCGCCTATACGCTGCCGGGTGCTGCGCCGCCAAACCGGCGCTCTCGTTGTGCAAACGCATTCAGTGCACCTTCAAAAACTTGTTCATCAAAATCAGGCCAGAGAGTATCAGTAAACCAGAACTCTGCGTAGGCGACTTGCCACAGCAGGAAGTTACTGATGCGATGCTCTCCCCCAGTCCTTATAACCAAATCCACAGGGGCCAGTTCATTGAGGCAAAGATGCGGTTCCAGTGTCTCTTCCCCAATCTGATCGGGGCGAAGTAGACCCTCCTGGACCTGCTCTGCCAATTTTCTGACTCCGTGGATAATATCCCAACGACCGCCATAATTCGCGGCAATGTTGAGCGTTAATCCATTATTTTGTTGAGTAAGTTCCTCAGCGCGGCGAATACGTTCCTGCAGACGAGAATTAAAGCGACTGATGTCACCAATAATTCTCAATCTGACATTATGCTTATGGAGACTTTTTACTTCGCTGTCGAGTGCCCAGACAAACAGTTCCATCAAAGCCAGGACTTCCTGCTGCGGACGGTTCCAGTTCTCGCTGCTAAAGGCATAGAGTGTCAGCGCATCCAGCTTGTTGCTTACCGCGAAGCTGACAGCACGTCGGACGGATTTAACGCCCGCTTTATGGCCGGAAATGCGCAGCTTACCCTGGTTTTTAGCCCAGCGGCCATTGCCATCCATAATGATGGCCACATGACGAGGCATCGGCCCCATCGGGTCATCGGTTTGTAATAAATTTTCGGACGACATAACGCGTAATTATTTCCTTATTCAGAAATACAACGGCTTTAGAATATTTCACCCGCACAGCACAAAATTCGTGCAAAAGGGTCAACTCATCCGCTTTATCACGTAGTACCTCTGTTCGGTGGGCGAAGACTATATCATCTCCTCCCGATGCCCACAAATGGCGGCGCGCGAAATCGCGTAACGCCTAAGGGTCATAAAAAACGAGAGACCAGGGACGTTGCCTGGGCACGCGCTTCGCGATCGATAGCGATAACTGCCTCTACGCTCTGCGGTTCCTGGCTTGACAGTTTTTCCAGTACCGCAACATTTAATGCTGCAATATCGGTAAAGCGGATTTGCGATGCCAGAAACGCCGCAACGGCGATCTCATTGGCCGCATTCAGCGCGGTGGTCGCCGCCTGTCCGGCAAGACTGGCATCAATGGCAAGCTTCAGGCACGGGTAACGCGCATAATCTGGTTCCGCAAACGTGAGCGCCTTCATGCGGGTGAAGTCCAGCGGCTGAGCGCCTGACTTAACGCGCTCCGGCCACGCCATTGCATGAGCAATTAGCGTACGCATGTCCGGTGAACCCAGCTGCGCAATCACGCTGCCGTCACGATAGCGAACCATTGAGTGGATCACTGACTGCGGATGCAGAATCACTTCCATCTGCGCATCCGTGGCGTTGAACAGCCAGCGAGCTTCGATATATTCCAGGCCTTTGTTCATCATGGTGGCCGAATCAACGGAGATTTTTTTCCCCATTGACCAGTTCGGATGTGCACACGCCTGTTCTGGCGTAACGCGGCTGAGTTCAGCCAGCGGTGTGTCACGGAACGGGCCACCCGACCCCGTGAGGATAATGCTGTCGATGCCATTTTCCTCAAGCGAAGCGTACCCTAACTGCTGCTGTAAAGAAGCAGGCAAACTCTGAAAAATGGCATTATGCTCGCTGTCGATTGGCAACAGCTGGGCTTTGGACGCGCTGACGGCCTCAATAAACAGCCGCCCGCAGGTCACCAGCGCTTCTTTATTCGCCAGCAGCACCTGTTTACCTGCACGAATTGCCGCCAGCGTCGGCAGTAATCCGGCCGCGCCGACAATCGCAGCCATCACCTGATCAACGTCATCCAGCGAGGCCAGATCGCAGGCTGCCTGCTCACCGCTCAGCACTTCCGTCTTCACGTTCAGGCTCTGCAAGCGCAAACGCAGGTCTACTGCCGCCTGCTCGTCGGCCATCGCGGCATAGGCGGGGCGAAACGCCAGGCATTGTTCAACCATCAGTTCAACATTGCGCCCGGCAACCAGCGCCCTGACGGAAAACAGATGGGGATTAGCACGGATAACGGCCAGCGTACTGGTGCCGATTGAGCCGGTCGAACCGAGAATGGTCAATTGCTTCATGAGCTGCTCTGTTTAGTGACCCGGCACAGGCGGCTCCGGGGAGAGGCAAAACCGCCCTTTGGGGGAATGGATAAATGCAAAACGCCGCCAGATCGGCCGTTCCGGGGAAGGCGATCTGTACGGCGTTTTATCGGATCATGATGAAATCAGAATTCCATCAATTCCGCTTCTTTCTCAGCCAGTGCGGCATCGACTTTCTTGATGAACAAATCGGTCATCTTCTGCACATCTTCCTGTGAGCGACGATCGTCATCTTCACTGATCTCTTTCTCTTTCAGCAGCGCTTTCAGCTTGTCGTTGGCATCACGGCGCACATTACGCACGGAAACACGTCCCTGCTCCGCTTCACCGCGCACGATCTTAATCAGATCTTTACGGCGCTCTTCGGTCAGCGGGGGAAGTGGAACGCGGATATCGCTGCCCGCCGAGCTTGGGTTCAGACCCAGATCGGAGGACATGATCGCTTTCTCAACGGCGCTACCGATTGAACGGTCAAAAATGTTGATTTTCAGCGTACGGGAATCTTCAACGGTGATGCTGGCCAGCTGACGCAGCGGCGTGGCCGAACCGTAATAGTCCACCATGATACCGTCGAGAATGCTCGGTGAGGCACGACCGGTGCGGATTTTGTTAATGTTGTTTTTAAATGCTTCCACGCATTTTTCCATGCGTGTTTCTGCATCTTTCTTGATGTCGTTAGTCACGTTGTAACCCTTGGATTCTGTTTGAACCACCGGCTTCTGTCTGACAGAAGCCGTTCGAATACGATGAGAGTGTCCTGCATACAAGCTAGCATGGGTAACCCCGTTACCGATGCTACACGGGCAGAATATACCTTATTTTACTCGCAGACTGATATTAATGCGTAATCAGCGTGCCTTCTTTTTCGCCCATCACCACGCGACGCAGTGCGCCAGGTTTGTTCATATTGAACACGCGGATAGGCAACTGGTGATCGCGCGCCAGGGTAAAGGCGGCCAGATCCATCACTTTAAGTTCCTGATCCAGCACCTCAGTATAGGTCAGCTGTTCATACAGCGTTGCGTCCGGATTCTTCACGGGATCGGCAGAGTAAACGCCATCCACTTTTGTCGCTTTCAGTACCACATCGGCTTCAATTTCGATTCCACGCAGGCAGGCTGCGGAGTCGGTGGTAAAGAAGGGGTTGCCGGTACCGGCAGAGAAAATCACCACGCGGTTGTTACGCAGCAGGCTAATCGCCTCTGCCCAGCTGTAGTTGTCGCAAACGCCGTTCAGCGGGATTGCCGACATCAGACGGGCGTTCACATAGGCGCGGTGCAGTGCATCACGCATTGCCAGGCCGTTCATTACGGTAGCCAGCATCCCCATGTGGTCGCCAACAACGCGGTTCATGCCGGCCTGCGCCAGGCCCGCGCCACGGAACAGGTTCCCCCCACCGATGACCACACCCACCTGAATGCCCAGTTCAACCAGCTCTTTTACTTCCTGAGCCATACGATCCAGAACGCTGGCATCAATACCAAAGCCTTCTGCACCTTGCAGTGCTTCGCCACTCAGTTTCAGCAGGATACGTTGATATACGGGTTTTGCATTAGTTGCCATGGTGTTTTTTCCTGGAAGCAATCATCGAAAAAAGGGGTATAAACTGTGCGGTATCATCCTGGAAGCAGGAGAAAAATGCTATTGGGATGAGACTGAAATTGCGCTGCGCCAGAGGCAGGCAAAAAAGAACCGCCGTTTGGCGGTTCTTCTGTCGAAATTAAGACTGTTTAGACATTGCAGCAACTTCTGCTGCGAAATCAGTCTCAACCTTCTCAATACCTTCACCCACTTCGAAGCGGATGAAGTTAACAACGTCAGCGTTGTGCTCTTTCAGTACCTGGCCCACAGTTTTGCTTGGGTCGATAACGAAAGGCTGGCCGGTCAGAGAAACTTCGCCGGTGAATTTCTTCATGCGGCCTTCAACCATTTTCTCTGCGATTTCTTTCGGCTTACCAGACTGCATGGCGATGTCCAGCTGAACCTGGTACTCTTTCTCTACCACTTCAGCAGACACGTCTTCTGGCTTAACGAATTCTGGCTTGCTGGCTGCAACGTGCATTGCAATCTGCTTAACCAGTTCTTCGTCTGCGCCTTTCGCGGAGATCAGAACGCCGATACGTGCGCCGTGCAGGTAGCTACCCAGCACTTCGCCTTCCAGGGAAGAGATGCGACGGATATTGATGTTTTCACCGATTTTAGCCACCAGCGCAACACGCTCTTCTTCGAACTGGGCTTTCAGCACTTCGATATCAGTGATTTTGCCAGCAACAGCGGCGTCCAGCACTTTATCAGCGAAAGCCTGGAAACCGGCATCTTTAGCCACGAAGTCGGTCTGGCAGTTAACTTCCAGAATCACGCTGTAGTTGCCGTCGATTTTGGTCTTGATCACGCCGTCAGCAGCAACGTTGCCTGCTTTCTTAGCCGCTTTGATCGCGCCAGATTTACGCATATTCTCGATCGCCAGCTCGATGTCGCCGCTCGCTTCGGTCAGTGCTTTTTTACAATCCATCATGCCAGCGCCAGTGCGCTCGCGCAGTTCTTTTACCAGAGCAGCGGTAATGTCAGCCATTCTCTAAATCCTCGGTTTGTCAGCATCTGCTGCAGCTCACCAGTTGGCGAGTCCACATCACATGTCTATTTCTCGGGAGATACATTCTGCCTCGCCAATTGTGACAAGTGGCAAAGCGAAGTCGAAAAAATAAAGGGGCCACTGAGGCCCCTTACAGATTCACATCTGATTGATAAGGGCTCTGCGAAGAGCAAGCCTTATTACTCAGCTTCAGCGAAGGTTTCTTCTGCCTGCTGAGCCAGGTCCTGAGAGCGACCTTCACGAACAGTGGTTGCCACTGCAGTCAGGTACAGGCTAACAGCACGGATTGCATCGTCATTACCTGGGATAATGAAGTCAACGCCGTCTGGATCAGAGTTAGTATCAACGATAGCAAACACTGGGATACCCAGGTTGTTTGCTTCTTTGATAGCGATGTGTTCATGATCGGCATCAACAACAAACAGTGCGTCTGGCAGGCCACCCATGTCTTTAATACCGCCCAGGCTGTTTTCCAGCTTGGCCAGTTCACGGTTGCGCATCAACGCTTCTTTCTTAGTCAGTTTGTCGAAGGTACCGTCCTGAGACTGAGTTTCCAGATCTTTCAGACGTTTGATTGACTGACGAACGGTTTTCCAGTTAGTCAGCATGCCACCCAACCAGCGGTGGTTAACGAAGAACTGGTCGCAGCTCAGCGCGTGCTCTTTTACCGCTTCGCTTGCAGCGCGCTTAGTACCAACAAACAGGATCTTACCTTTACGGGATGCGATCTTGGTCAACTCAGCCAGAGCTTCGTTGAACATTGGTACAGTCTTCTCAAGGTTGATGATGTGAACTTTGTTACGAGCGCCGAAGATGAATGGCTTCATTTTCGGGTTCCAGTAACGGGTCTGGTGACCGAAGTGAACACCAGCCTTGAGCATGTCGCGCATGGAAACAGTTGCCATGATTACCTCTAAATAAATTAATTGGGGTTAGGCCTCCACGTATCCCATACCACCGACCACAAAAGCGATAACGCTTTTGGGCACCCCGGAGTAAGGTGTCGATACGTGTGTGTTATTTACACAAAGTGAGATTTTCGCGTTCCCAGCCGGGGAACAAAATCCACCGAACAAAGAATCGTCGGCGCGCTTTATACCATAAACTCGCCGCAGACGCCAATCATTGTTGCTGGATTAATCGGCAGCCTGCCGTCCAGACCGCCGCGAAACGCGCATCGCCCTAAACGACAATTGGCAGCATCCGGACGGGCTGTTACCATAACAGGACTTTCTTTATGATTGCCGCAAATGACGGCAAATACGGACGCAGTGAATGGCAATTTCAATTAAAACCCCTGAAGAAATCGAAAAAATGCGCGTGGCAGGCCGCCTCGCAGCCGAAGTTCTTGAGATGATCGAGCCCCACGTGAAACCCGGCGTGAGCACCGCGGAACTGGATCGTCTGTGCCACGATCATATCGTCAACAAACAGCAGGCCGTTTCCGCCTGTCTCGGCTACCACGGTTTCCCGAAATCGGTTTGTATTTCCGTAAACGAAGTGGTGTGTCACGGTATTCCCAGCGACGAAAAAATCCTGAAAGACGGTGATGTGGTCAACATCGACGTGACGGTGATCAAAGATGAATATCATGGTGACACCTCCACCATGTTTATCGTCGGTAAACCCACCATTCAGGGCGAGCGCCTGTGCCGCGTGACTCAGGAGAGTCTCTATCTGGCACTGCGTATGGTCAAACCGGGCATTCGCCTGCGCACCCTCGGCCGTGAAATTCAGAAATTTGTTGAAGCAGAGCAGTTCTCAGTCGTACGTGAATACTGCGGCCACGGGATCGGCAAAGGTTTCCACGAAGAGCCACAGGTTCTGCACTATGATGCCGATGATGGCGGTGTGGTGCTGCAGGCTGGTATGGCGTTTACTATCGAACCGATGGTCAACGTTGGTGACTACCGCATCCGCACAATGAAAGACGGCTGGACGGTAAAAACCAAAGATCGCAGCTTGTCCGCACAGTATGAACATACTATTGTAGTGACGGAAAACGGCTGCGAAATTATGACGCTGCGTAAAGATGAAACCCTTCCGTCAGTTCTGACGCACGAAGGTTAATCGCCGAAAAATCGACCCTTACAGTGAGTCTGAAGCCGGCATCCGCCGGCTTTTTAATGTCTGCAGTATCTGTCCGGAGCGGTGAAATGAGTAAAGATGTGACCGAAGCCAGCACGCTGAAAAAATTAACCAAATCCCCCATACTCTGGGAAGACGCTGAAATTACTCGAGAATTTCTAAAAAACCACCTGGATAATTTTCAGCAGCATCTGGCCGG
>CAJYIY010000100.1 GCA_913775305.1 uncultured Erwinia sp.
GATTGAGGTGCTGGAGCTGGATAAGAAGGGCAACATGCTTGCCTGCTGCGCAAGCGGCAAGCGCCTGGTGGAGGCACATAACAGTGCCCTCAATGGTATTGCGGACATCTACTGGCAGTCAGCCCTGCGCTGCGTCAGCCCGAAACTGCTGCACGCCCTGCGTCTGCAAATTCTGGCTCAGTCGCTTAATGGTGAGGGTTTCGAAAAGCCGGAGCAGTACGTTGCCCGGCTTATCGGCGAAGAGCTGATGGCGCTTGCGAACCGCGTGACCGACGCGCAGCTGCTGGAAGACCCGGAGCTGGCGGAGGTCGGCCTCCACCGTCCGGCGCTCACAGGTGTGGATATGAACCTTTACGCGAGCCCTGCCAGACGCAACAAGTTGGCTACGGAACTCAAAGCCCGCCGCGAGAATCTCGAAAAGGGGGCGCGCACATGATGCACTGCCCGTACTGCAAAAGCCCGGCGCACACCAAGTCCAGCCGCTACATGTCAGAGCAGGTGAAAGAGCGCTATCACCAGTGCACTAATCTGGACTGCTCCTGCACGTTCAAGACCAGCGAAAGCATCACGAAAGTCATCACGGCACCGCCCCAGCAGGAGGCCGAAATCGTTGCCGTGCCGCCACCGAAGCAGCGGCAGACGCTTGGTCGCTACGGCTCGGCGTTCCGCTCACACTGACTTCGAAAGCCGCTGCAGCCGTAGCGGTTTTTTTATGCCCCGCCCTCATCCCTTCAGAGCTTTTTTTCTGGCGAGCCGGTTTGTAAAGAGCCATGCATGCATAAGGTGCATGGATTTGCATGCACAAACAGCCCCCGTCATACCCCGTTCAGGCTACGGCTGGTGCGGCTTCGGCCACCTCATGCACCCGCATGAAATGCGCCCGACAAAGCGGGCAGGCGAGGAGGGGGTAGTATTGCGCGCACGCATTAAAGTTTAATTGTTCTGCTTCTCTAGAGCTTCTTCATACATTCTGACTATAGGTAGTGGAGTTAATTTTGAGATTTCAGAGTTATTAAAATAAAATAAATTGCAAAGGTGGATTATGTTATTCATATTAATAGGTATATTGAGCTTATAAGAATATAATTTTTTCAAGAAATCATCACGATTAACTCTATATAATGCTTTCCCTAGGTTTTCACTGGTAATTAATTCTTTAATACTATCTGACAAAGGTTCAGTGAATCTAAGTCGGAATTTATGTCGTATCATTGCATTCCATTTTCTTGCTTTGTAGTGCTTATATGCTAGATCTTCAAATAACTTCAGCATACTCCAATCCGATGTTTCAAGTGAGGCGTAAATGCCATTTAAAGCCCGGCTAAGGTCTTGGTTTTCAGTCCAGTCTTCATTGCATTTATAACGAAGATCGTGATCAACTTCATGCCAGCCCTCAGAAAGAATTGTCCTAAACTGAACCTCGAATGTTTTATCTACAAGTTTGTTTGTGGCCAATACTTGGCTATCTTCGGCTAACTCATCCGTGAGTTTGAATATTAAATTGCATCTCGTTGCAGAAAATTTGTCTATATTGCTACTGTCGATTGATGATGATTCATGATCGTACGTAAAAATATTTTTAATGGCATTTTGAGCAAGGATGGAGTCATCTGAAAAGTATAAAGCTACTCTTATTCCATATAAATCTTGAATTTTCTTTCCATCAGGTGAATACTTTTCAGGGTTTTTGCTTATTTTTTTATCAATGGATTGTTTGGTTTTTGCACGGAAAAACACGCGGAAAAGTAGGCCGGCGCGGATTAGTTCATTTTCAATCGTATCATGAATGCGGCGGGCAATGGCGTCTTCAGGATTAAACATTATCAGCGTCCCAAAAGGTTTTTAATTTCAAGGAAATAATCCATGTTTAATTCTAAAATACCATTCTTATCAGCATTTAATAGGATTCTTCTTTTTTTAAGTTTTTCAACTGAAGAAATAGCCTCTTGATAAGTGAAGTTATTGTTTTTCATATATAAAGCTTTTGCTGGTCGATGCTTGAATATTGATTGATTGCCAATTGGCCAGAATTTCTCTAATACATATGTGTCGCACTCTGAATAGTTCCCATTTTCATCTTGTGAAGTATTGATTTCTGTATTAGATTCGAGTTGTTTTAAAACCTCATTATTGTCAGTACATCCGAAGATAAAAATGGAGGGGTTGGTATTATCATCAATCAAGAACGTACAACCAAAGAAATTGCAGTTAACAAATGATATTCCCGTCATATTTGCGCAATGGAAAATTACATTGTGAAAATTACTGTCTGTAAAAACACTGTTTTTTATTGTTGACTTGTCAAATAAATCAATGTCTTTTATTTTAAGGTTGTCAATGTTTTCAGAATCGATATTCATCAACATTGATTCGTTTAAACGAATTGAGTTAATGAATTTATCGCTTGCATTTCCAAACTCAATCGCAAATTTAAGAGAGTCCCATAACACCTTTTTTTTCTCTGAGGATCTGGGGATATATGAAAGAGTCACTGGTTCGATAAAGGTCTTATTACCGCACCACTCTTTGCCTTCTATTTCTAGTATCACCTCGGAGCAAAAGTTTCCTAGAACAAAGTCGTTTACAAATCCGATGTTACTAGATATATCTACAGACCTATCCAAAAGGGCATGGCTAGTGAGTTTGTTTATTATTTCATCTGATGTAGGCCTTTCATCTACGGGATATAATTTTCTTATTCCCTCTAGGTCGCCATTTTTAAAGTAGTCTTGAATAATGGTTGTTATATAATCTTTGCTTTCAGCAGTATAATCATAAACCATCATATCGGAAGAAATATATTTAAGTAAGTTGTACTGGGCAGTAGGTGACATTAACAGGTCTTGCCTAGTACGTTCGCGTTCAAGCATTGATATGAAATATTTCTCCACTAGAGAGTCAGGCGATTTTGTAGCATCCGTGAATTCTTCTTCAGGAATACAACGAAGATAAGAAAGAAGGACTGGGTTACATAATTTCTCAATAGGGAAATTATTCTCCCTTAGTATTGCTAATCTTTCAGGTGTTAGCCAGTTCTCAATGGTAGGATTTTCAATACGTATTCTAATAACATTAAATTCGGCTGAGTGTCTCATCATCCAGTCGTGGAAATCATCGCCATCAAGAATGGATGTTCTACGAGTCGTTAAGATAACTTTAGCGCTATTCGTAAGTAATTCACCTATAGTTTCAAGCATAGGCTCTGTAGTGTCGAAAACATCAGCATCGTCACTTTGATGTAATAGTTCATCAAAGCCATCCAGTATCACTGGAACATTGCCATTTTTAATTTCAGCCCTTACTAAAGATGAGCTAAGAAGTGGGAAGCTGCGATCTATCTCATCTAATAAGACGTATCGAAAAATTTTAGCTTGTCTATTTCTTGATAGCTCAGTGAAAAGAGGTACTTTATTACTATGGTTTTCAGTTAGTTCTCTCAGTAATTCAAAAGCCGTACAGGTTTTACCAAATCCTGCAGCAGCTTCTATTAAGAACAGAGTTGGAGCGGCATCATCTATGCGAGTAATAATTTCTGAAATAACATCATCTTCTCCAATTTTTTCGTTAATAAAATAATTGGAGTTGATGTATTTATATTCCGCGTTATCTGAGTGAACCGATACAATCGATTTGGTGAATTTACTATATTCTCTAAGTAGTCTTTTATGAGTGCTTTCAATAGAGAAAAAACCTTGAAATAAAGATTTTTTAACATCTTCAATATCATTATAAAATCTTATTTTGCAAGCATAACCAGATTCTTTAAATTGTGAAAATATAAGTTCTTGAATATATTTTCCTTGTTCATTCATCGGTACGATATCGGCATTGTGAAAGTGTCCAGCTTTCAAAGTGAAAACTAATACATTTTCATTTCCCGAGCGAGCTTCTTCAAATCCATATCTTCGATAGGCAGCACGTAGTCCTGTAACATCTAACATTATTATTATACCTCTCCAACTTGATGTTTTCTTACAAGCTCACCCCACCAGGTAATAAGCTCTAACCTTTGTTCAAAATATGTTGCCCGATTATAGGCTCTTCGCACTTCATTTTTATCACTATGAGCGAGTGCGGCTTCGATTACGTCACTATTGAAACCTGCTTCGTTCATTGCGGTACTGGCTATAGAACGTAGACCATGAGCAACTAATCTACCACCGTAACCGATGCGCTTTAAAGCAGCATTAGCCGTCTGGCTATTCATTGGTTGCTTTGGGTCATTCCTGCTAGGGAAAACAAACTCTCGCTGAGCACTGATAGGTTGCATCACCTTCAAAACATCTATCGCCTGTGGGGACAAAGGAACAATGTGCTTACGTTTAGCCTTCATACGCTCGGCTGGAACGGTCCAGATTTTAGCATTCAGATCAATCTCAGCCCATCGAGCACCAGACGCTTCTGAAGGACGTGCAAGGGTCAGGAGTTGCCATTCGATTAGACAGCGAGTTGGAATAGATAAGTTTGACATGATTAACGAGCGCATTAGTTTCGGTAATTCTTCTGGCCGAAGCGTCGGCATGTTTTGCTTTTTGGGTTTCTCAAATGCCATTCCGACCCCTGATGCCGGATTCGCATCAATCAGGCCAGTGTTGACGGCGTAGATCATGATTTCGTTAATACGCTGTACCAGGCGGCGAACCGTCTCTAATGCACCACGCGCTTTGATTGGCTCCAATACTTCAACAATCGTTCTGGCTTTTATCTCCTGAATTGGTATCGAGCCTATTGCGGGCAACACGTCCTTATCTAGAGAGCGCCAAATATCTTTCGCGTAGTCTTCAGTGACGCTTTTGCTCTTCATTTTGAACCAGTTGGCGGCCACAGTTGAGAAAATGCTTTCTAGCTCAATCTGACGTTGTTCTGATGCCTGCTCTTGTTTTTGTTGCGGATCCATACCTTGTGCGAGCGTGGTTAAGTGCTGGTCGCGTATCTGACGAGCGGCTGCGAGAGTAAGTGCAGGGTAGGAGCCGAGACTCAAATTGGTTCGGCTGCTACTGAGCGGGCGCTGATAGCGGAAGCGCCAGAGTTTTTTACCAGAGGTTTTGACGAGTAAGAACAGGCCGTCACCATCATGAAGGGTGAAGTCTTTTTCCCGAGGTTTGGCTTTAAGGATTTCGTTGTTAGTAAGGGGGCGTGTGATCCGCGCCATGTTTGGATCCCTTCCATAATTGGTACACGTTTAATGTACCAGAGTATAGCGTGTACCTAAACGTGTACCAATTTTCTCTGGATTTAGCCGGATGTTCTCGGACAACGACAGACAAAAAAAAGCCCGCAGAGCTTGTGCCATGCGGGCTTTCTGTACTTCACCGGACGTATCCGGATCATTATTTGGTGGAGCTGGCGGGAGTTGAACCCGCGTCCGAAATTACTACACCGTCGGCACTACATGCTTAGTCCAGTCTTTACATTCGCCGGTTAGCTGCGAACGGACACGCCACTAACAAACTAGCCTGATTGGATTTAACGCTTCAACCCCAGGCAGGGCATCCACGCGATCTCTTTTGGGTTTGACCTCTCTTGATCCCCGTCCTAAGAGCGGAGGCTAGGGAGAGAGGGCTCTAAGCAGGGTATTAAGCTGCTAAAGCGTAGTTTTCGTCGTTTGCGACTATTTTTTTGCGGCTTTTTACGAGGCAAACCGCCCCTCGGCATGCTCCTAGGGCTTCGCAAATCCCGTCGAATCCAGAATCAGCCCCAAGTAGAACTCCAGTATAACAGCAAAACCTCTCGTAATGCCAGTGGCTTAGCGATTGGCGTGCTTCATAATACGCGCTTTGTCTAATTTCCATTCACGATCTTTGATGTCATCGCGTTTGTCGTGCTCTTTCTTACCCTTCGCCACGCCGATTTTCAGCTTGGCCCAGGCGTTTTTCCAGTACATCGACAGGGCCACGATGGTGTATCCGTCGCGGTTAGCTTTGCCAAAGATGGTGTCGAGTTCGCGCTGCTTCAGCAGTAGCTTGCGGCTACGCGTAGGATCGCACACCACGTGCGAAGAGGCGACGCTCAATGGCTGAAATGTTGAACCGAACAGGAAAGCTTCACCGTCGCGCAGCAGAATATAGCTGTCGCTGATATTGGCCTTACCGGCACGGAGAGATTTGACTTCCCATCCCTGAAGCGAAAGCCCTGCTTCGAACTCTTCTTCAATGAAGTATTCGTGGCGGGCGCGCTTGTTCATGGCAATGGTAGCGGAACCGGGTTTATGTGCTTTTTTCTTTGTCATAGTGCCACTTAGTGTACATGAAGCCGTGATTTTTGGCATCCCCTGTAACGTGAACGAAAGGGGAAAAGGGTATTCTAGCAGATGCCAGACAGGAGAGAATTTTTGTTTGAATCCCGGCAATGGTATTATTTGGAAGTTCTAAGATTAGACAGGAATTGTTATGTCCCAGATTAGTCGTTCGGCGCTGGTGCCGTACAGTGCTGAGCAAATGTACCGGTTAGTCAATGATGTGAACAGCTATCCGGAATTTCTGCCGGGTTGTACCGGCAGCCGCGTGCTTGATGCCAGCAACGATCAGATGACCGCATCGGTAGATGTTTCCAAAGCGGGCATCAGTAAAACCTTTGTTACCCGCAACACTCTGACGAATAACCAAAGCATTCAAATGCAGCTGGTAGATGGCCCGTTCCGCAAACTGAGCGGCGGATGGCGGTTTACCGCCCTCAGCGATGAAGCCTGTAAAGTTGAGCTCAATCTGGATTTTGAGTTCACGAATATGCTGGTTGAACTGGCGTTTGGTCGTATCTTCAAAGAGCTGGCCAGCAGCATGGTTCAGGCTTTCACCCAGCGCGCGAAAGAGGTCTACAGTGCCTGATATTGCGGTTGAAGTGGTCTATGCCCTGCCGGAAAAGCAGTATCTTTACAGCGTAAAGGTACCGGAAGGCAGTACGGTGGAAGAGGCTATCCTTGCTTCCGGCCTGCTTGACCTGCGCAGCGATATCGATCTGAAGAAAAACAAAGTCGGCATCTACAGCCGCCCGGTGAAGCTGCAGGATGAGGTGCAGAGCGGCGATCGCATTGAGATTTATCGTCCGCTGATTGCCGATCCGAAAGAGCTTCGCCGGCAGCGGGCCGAACGCGCAGCAAAAAAATAAGGCGCCGATGCGCCTTATTTTGTATTCGCTCTGCGCCCTGTAGCTGCACAGTGAAAAGGGGGGATTAACCCTCGGAACCGGTTAAAGCCGGTTTATTATCAATGTTGGTCAGCGTTCCGTTACTGTCAAAGGTCAGCGTCAGGGTCTGCTGCTTAATGGGCTCATGGCCGGGCTGCTGGCGGAACACGTAGTACCAGACGTTGCTGCCGAACGGGTCATGCATCATCGGTGTACCCAGAGTATAAGCAACCTGCTGTTGCGTCATACCGGTGTGGATCTTGGCAACATCGTTGGCAACCAGGTAGTTACCCTGGTTGATATCAGGCCGGTAAACCACTCGCTCCAGAGTGGAACATCCAGCGGTCATCATCAGAAGAACCACCGCAGCAGCAGTCAGTGTTTTACAGCGCATAAGTATGTTTATTCCTTTGTGGCTATTTATATCCCCAGCCACCTGAAGCAGCCGCCCCGGCAATCTGGGTCTATCAGTGTACAACTACGATACCAGCGTAAGTTGCCGATGATAATAAACCTTTACGCAGTTTAAAACCTCTGCGAAGCAAGGATATGACCACAAACCAGTAAAAAAGTGCAATGGTCAGGCGGCTAAAAGTTCTTTTGCGTTCGCCAGCGTGTTGCGGGTGACCTCGCTTCCACCCAGTAAACGCGCCAGTTCCTGCAGGCGGGAGCGCTTGTCCAGGCACTGCATATGGGTTTCCGTCATCTCGCCATCGGTTTCTTTGCTGACAAAGAAGTGCTGATGCCCGCAGCCTGCAACCTGCGGCAGGTGGGTTACGCACATCACCTGCGTGGATTCACCCAGCTGGCGCAGCATTTTACCGACGACAGCAGCGGTCGGTCCGCTGATGCCGACGTCCACCTCATCGAAGATCAGTGCCGGTGTATCCATTTTGCGGGCGGTAATCACCTGAATCGCCAGGGCGATACGCGACAGCTCACCGCCAGAGGCCACTTTAGCCAGCGGCTGCAGCGGCTGACCGGGGTTAGTGCTGACGCGGAAATCAATCCGATCGCCGCCTTCCGCCGTCAGGTGGTCAGGATTGAACTGGAGGTCGATAGTAAAGCGTCCGTGCGGCATCGACAGCGCGTGCATACTTTCGGTAATCAGATGGCCCAGCTCGTCAGCGAAGTGTGCACGGCGTTCGTGCAGCTGTTCCGCACAGTGCAGCGCGGCGGCATGATGTTCCGCCACGGCCTGCACCAGTTCATCCTGATCGCTCTCCTGCTGGTCCAGCAACTGCTGTTCTGCCAGCAGCTGCTGATGGAAAGAGGGCAGCTCTTCCGGCGCAACATGATGCTTGCGGGCAAGGCTAATCTGTCGTGAAAGGCGCTGTTCCAGTTCCTGAAGGCGGTTGGGATCCAGGTCCAGTCGATCGCAGTAATGGCGCAGCTCGTCGCTGGCTTCGCTAATCTGGATGGCGGCCTCTTCCAGCATGCCAAACACGCCGCTGAGTTTGTCATCCATCTCGGTAAGCTCCCCCATCAGCTGACGAACGGTGTACAGCTGGCTTTGCAAGTTGTGATCCTCACCGTCCGCCAGGCTCAGCAGTGCCTGCTGGCTGACGGAGAGCAGGTGCCCACTGTTCGCCTGGCGTTTGTACTCTTCATCAATCTGCTCGTATTCGCCCGAAACCGGCGCGAATTCATTCAGCTCTTTCAACTGATACTGCAGCAGCTCGCGGCGCGCTTCACGCTCCTGAGCCTGCTGCTGATGATGGGCAAGGTTACGGCAGCTCTGATGCCACTGGCGATAGCGCTGAGCCATATTTTGCAGCAGCAGCGTTTCACCCGCATAGGCATCGAGCAGGGTTTTCTGATGTTCGGGTTTAAGCAGCAGCTGATGGGCATGCTGCCCATGGATCTGAATCAGTGCCTGGCCCAGCTCACGGAGCTGGGAGAGCGGTACCGAGGTGCCGTTGATAAAGCCGCGTGAGCGGCCGTCGCTGCTGATCACGCGCCGCAGCAGGCACTCGTTGCCGTCATCAAGCTGGTTTTCGCTCAGCCAGCGCTGGGCTGAAGGTGTATCCTTCAGTGAGAAGCGGGCGCAGATGTCCGCACGGGATGCGCCCTGACGAACCATGTCCGCATCGGCACGACCACCCAGACAAAGCCCCAGCGCATCAATAGCGATGGACTTACCCGCACCGGTTTCGCCGGTGATTGCCGTCATACCGCGCTGAAAGTCGATCTCCAGTTCACGAACGATAGCAAAGTTACTAATGGTCAGTTGTGCCAGCATGGTTGCCTTCCTGTATGAAAACACAGATATGGTTTTTCATACAGTATATACTGGTTTTATGACCAGTAAAGTAGCCAGGCGCAGTTTCAGAACAATTTTTTTGACCAGCCAAGTTTGGAACTTAGCGTATTGAAATAGTTATAGTTTTTGGGGTGAATTAGATTCAGGTGATAGTCGCTGCGGCGGATCAGCACATCTTCCCGCTCCTGGATCGGCAGTGCAATCTGGCTGTCGCAGCTGATTTCCAGATCGCTGCGCAGCGAGGAAAAGCGCAGGCGGATAGTACTGCTGCTGTTAATGACCAGCGGGCGAGCCGACAGGGTATGCGGGAACATGGGCACCAGCACAATCGCGTCCAGTGAGGGGGTAAGAATCGGTCCTCCGGCTGAAAGCGAATAGGCGGTCGAGCCGGTAGGCGTGGAGATGATCAGGCCGTCAGAGCGCTGCGAAAAGGCAAAGTTCTCGTCGATATACACTTCAAACTCAATCATATGGGCGACTTTGCCCGGATGCAGAACCACCTCATTTATCGCGGTGCCGATGCGTGGTGTACCAGACTGACGGCAAACCTGTGCCTCCAACAGAAAGCGGCTTTCCACAAAATATTCGCCTTCCAGCACGTCTGCCAGCTGCTGCTGGGCGTTATCCGGATCGAGATCGGTAAGGAAGCCGAGATTTCCACGGTTGATACCGATAACTTTAATATCGTAACGCGCCAGCACGCGCGCGGCACCAAGCATGTTGCCGTCACCGCCAACCACCACTGCAAGGTCAGCCCTTTGGCCAATTTCGGCCAGCGTGCCGGTTTCCACCCCTTCCAGTTTCAACTCGCGGGCAATCTGGCGCTCAATAATCACCTGATAACCGCGGGCAGTGAGCCAGCGATACAGCATTTCGTGGGTGGTGAGCGCAGTGGGATGCCGTGGATGGCCGACGATCCCGATGCAGTTGAAGTGGCTGTTCATGATTCTGGCATTCCTTACGAGGTAAACTCCCCCGACAATGTGACTGGTTCCCTTGAAACCGCGATTCTGATCCCCATAATAAGCGAACCAGCGATGGAATATGCACAAACGCGGAGAAATTCATGAGTAGTAAAGAACAGAACACACCAAACGAGCAAGTCTCAGACGAAATTGAGAGCGAGCAGGCGAAAAACCCGGCCGCAGAGGCAGCAGATGGGGTGGACCCGCGCGATGAACGCATTGCGCAGCTTGAAGCCCAGCTGGCTGAATCCCAGGGCGGCGTGCGTGATGCACAGCTGCGCGCCCAGGCCGAGATTGAAAATATTCGCCGTCGTGCGGAAATGGACGTTGAGAAGGCGCACAAGTTTGCGCTGGAAAAATTCGCCAATGAGCTGCTGCCGGTTATCGACAGCCTTGAGCGTGCGCTGGAAGTGGCTGACAAAACCAATCCTGAACTGGCTTCGATGATTGAAGGTATCGATCTGACGATGAAGTCGCTGCTGAACGCGGTGGGTAAATTCGGTGTGGAAGTGGTGGGTGAAACCAATGTGCCATTCAACCCGGAAGTGCACCAGGCGATGTCGATGATGGAGTCTGAAGACGTTGCGCCCAACCACGTGATGATGGTGATGCAGCGTGGTTACACCCTGAACGGTCGCCTGTTACGCCCGGCGATGGTGGCGGTGGCAAAAGCTAAAGCCTGAGTCAAAATGTAAAAAAAGCACCGAAAGGTGCTTTTTTTTCGCGGTTATTCAGGCAGATATGGCGTCCAGTCTATCGGTGCTTCCTGCCGTTCAGTCAGCCACTGATTGGTTTTTGAGAAGTGCGCGGAGCCAAAGAAACCGCGATGGGCCGACAGCGGGGAAGGGTGCGGTGCCTGCAAAACGTGGTGTCGCTGGCGATCGATAATGCTGCCTTTCTTCTGCGCATGGGAACCCCACAGCAGAAATACCACGCCTTCACGATGTTGATTAATCGCGGCAATCACGTGATCGGTAAAGGTTTCCCAGCCAAACTTAGCATGGGAATGCGCTTTGCCCCCTTCAACAGTCAGCACGGTGTTGAGCAGCAGCACCCCCTGACGCGCCCAGCTCTCCAGAAAGCCATGACTGGGCCGCTGAAATCCGGGAATATCCGTCGTCAGCTCTTTGTACATGTTCACCAGTGAAGGCGGTACCGCTACGCCTGGCAGAACGGAAAAAGCCAGTCCGTGCGCCTGATTTGGGCCGTGATAGGGATCCTGCCCCAGAATCACCACCTTCACCTGTCCCAGTTCCGTCAGGCGAAAGGCGTTAAAAACGTCTTTCTGTGGCGGATACACCGTTTTGCCGGCCGCACGCTCCGCAGCGACTGCCGCCAGCGTTTCCCTGAAGTACGGTTTTTCTTTCTCCTCTGCCAGCACATCGTGCCAGGTCATGGTATTGGCCATCGCCAACTCCTTTAAGTCTCTGGGGCGTATAGCTTATCGCGGTTTGATGAGGGGTGAAACTTAAAAAATAATTGATTATTTACAAAAAAAGTAGAAGTAGGGGCACGGGAAAACGCATACAAAACAGAAAGTTACTCACAGACCCTTCATCAACGGTTCGCGGCAGTTGATTTGGGTCAAAGAGAGGTGCACTCGGCGCTGATATACAGAAGAGGGGTTTATCCATTTATTCCTGTATTCCTGCGCAGCTTTACTCTGCGCCCAACGCCTGGAGGCAAAATTATGATTACCGGTATCCAAATCACTCAAGCAAAAAACAGCGCGCTGCTGAACTCGTTCTGGCTGTTGGATAGCGAGAAAGCGGAAGCACGCTGCGTGTGCGCCAAATCGGGCTACAGCGAAGATCAGGTTGTTCCGGTGAGCGATCTGGGGCAAATCGAGTACCGCGAAATCCCGCTGGAGATAAAGCCGCAGGTGCGCGTAGAGGGCGGGCAACATCTTAATGTCAACGTCTTGAGCCGTGAAACGCTGGAAGAGGCGGTTAAATATCCGGAAAAATATCCGCAGTTAACCATTCGCGTTTCAGGTTACGCCGTGCGTTTTAACTCACTGACCCCGGAACAGCAGCGTGATGTGATTACGCGCACGTTTACTGAGAGTTTATAAGGGCAGTCGCCGGATTTTACCGGTGTGTCGTTGAAAAACTCATCACGCCAGAATTTGGCTTAATTAGCTGATTACTGGCGTTATTTTTATCTTTGAGCAAAAACAGACTGTGGCCGGAAAGCATATAATCCGATCGGAGGTCAACTTTCGCTTTAATGCCCCATTTTCAGCTTTTATTAATAAAAAAACCGCCTGTGAAAGGCGGTTTTTTTATCATGCAGTGCGATTATTCAGCACCACCGGTTTTTGCCGAAGCAGGCTTGCGGCGTTTACCAATATTTTTGGTATCGCGGTGGCGCAGTTTAGCGCGTGGCTTCTCGTCTTCTTTGGCCTTTTCTTTCTTCTCTTTGCGTTTCGCCAGCACCTTCTTCGACGGTTTGCCTTTCAGCTTTTCGTTTGGCGGACGGGTGCTCGGACGCAGCTCTTCAATCACCCGCGACTTCAGCGGCTCCTGGATATAGCGACTGATTTTGCCCAGCAGCAGATTATCGTGCGCTTCAACCAGCGAGATAGCGATGCCTTTCTTACCGGCGCGGCCCGTACGGCCAATGCGGTGCAGGTAGGTATCTGCCGTCACTGGCATATCGAAGTTGAAGACGTGGCTGACATCATCGATATCGATGCCGCGTGCGGCGATATCAGTGGCGACCAGGACATTAACCCGGCCTTCAACAACGCGTTTGATCGCTTCGTTACGCTTGGCCTGAACGAGCTCACCTTCGAGGTAGCTGGTGTTGATCCCGGCTTCACGCAGCCAGGCGCAGACCTCATGAACGCGATCGCGCTTACGGACAAAAATAATTGAGCGGGTCACTTCCGGCTGCTTAAGCAGATGGATGAGCAGAGCGGTTTTATGCTGAATATCATCTGCACGATAATACCATTGCTGGATTTTTTTACGCTCGCGCCGCGCCGGGTCGGCTTCAACTTCAACCGGCTCATTCAGGATGCGCTCAGCGAAGTCCTTGATGGCTTCGCCCTCCAGCGTGGCGGAGAACAGCAGGGTCTGCTTACGCCAGCGCGTCTCGGCGCTGATCGTCTCAATATCCTGGGCGAAACCCATGTCCAGCATGCGATCCGCTTCATCAAGGATCAGTGTTTCAACCGCGCGGCAGTCGAAGTTCTCTTCCTTAATGTATTGCAGCAGGCGACCGGTGGTGGCGACCACCACATCCTGGTTTTCGCTGAACACTTCCGCATGGTTCATAAAGGCCACGCCGCCCGTGATAGTCGCGATATCCAGATGAGTATGTTTAGCCAGTTCGCGGGCCTGATCGGCAACCTGCATCGCCAGTTCACGCGTAGGGGTCAGCACCAGAATGCGCGGCGGGCCGGATTTTTTACGCGGGAAGTCAAGCAGGTGTTGCAGTGCGGGCAGCAGGTAGGCCGCGGTTTTGCCTGTACCGGTTGGTGCCGAACCCAGAACGTCGCGACCCTCCAGTGCTGGCGGGATTGCCGCGGCCTGAATGGCTGTGGGGCGCGTGAAGCCTTTTTCCTGCAGGGCTTCCAGCAGGCTTTCGTCTAGTTCGAGTTCGGAAAAAGTGGTTACAGTCATGGTCTACCTCAGTTTGGGGCGCTGATTATAGACAGATTGAACGCGATCTTCATCTGTTTGTATCGGGTTAATGACTTTTCCTTCGTCATGGTTTGTCCTATGCTAGCGCCGTTTCTCTTTCAGGTCAGTCAAATGTCGCAACAGAAAACCTTTCTTCGTGCCAACGGGTTTACCTTTAAACAATTTTTTGTCGCTCACGATCGGTGTGCCATGAAAGTAGGTACCGACGGTGTCCTGCTTGGTGCCTGGGCACCAATTGCTGACGTACGTCGGATACTGGATATCGGTACGGGTAGCGGTCTGATTGCATTGATGTTGGCACAGCGTACCGCGGATTCGGTCCAGGTCGATGCCATTGAGCTTGATGTCGCCGCCGCTGAGCAGGCGGAGGAAAACGTCGCGGCCTCGCCGTGGCCACAGCGGATCCACGTTCATCAGGCCGATATTCTTGAATGGGCACCGCACTGCGAGCAGCGTTATTCGCTGATTGTCAGCAATCCTCCCTATTTTGCGCCGGGCTCTGAGTGTGCGACCCCGGAACGCGCTTCCGCTCGCTACACCGACTCACTTAGCCACGAAGCCCTGCTGGGCTGCGCCGAGCTGTTAATTGCGGAAGAGGGGTTCTTCTGCGTCATCCTGCCGGAATCGGCGGGGAATGCACTGGTGGAGATTGCGTTACAGCGCGGCTGGCATTTGCGTTTCCGCACCGATGTGGCCGATAACGATACCCGGCCACCCAACCGCGTGATGCTGGCGCTTTCGCCGCAGCCGGGTGAGCAGATGCTGGATCGCATGACAATTCGCGGGCCGGATCAGCACTACTCTGAAGCACACTGTAGCCTGACCCGCGACTTCTATCTATTCCGCTAGTTGGGGAGTCAGCACCGTGGGCCTGGCCTCACCCAGCGCTTCAGGATAGTCGAGCGTATAGTGCAGGCCACGGCTCTCTTTGCGATCCAGGGCGCATCGCACCATCAGTTCAGCCACCTGTACCAGATTGCGCAGTTCCAGCAGGTTGTTAGAAATGCGGAAATTGGCGTAGTACTCGTCAATTTCCTGCTGCAGCATGTTAATGCGCCGCAGCGCGCGCTCCAGACGTTTAGTGGTGCGAACAATCCCCACGTAATCCCACATAAACAGCCGCAGCTCATGCCAGTTATGCTGGATAACCACCCGTTCATCGGAATCATCCACCCGGCTTTCATCCCATACCGGCAGTGAAGCCACCAGTGCCACGTCCGCCAGCCGGCGATCGATATCTTCTGAGGCTGACCAGCCGTAAACCAGGCATTCCAGCAGCGAGTTCGAGGCCAGCCGATTGGCGCCATGCAGGCCGGTATAGCTAACCTCGCCAATTGCATACAACCCGCTGACATCGGTTTGCCCCTGCTGATTCACCATTACGCCTCCGCAGGTATAGTGTGCCGCCGGAACAACCGGGATCGGCTGGCGGGTGAGATCAAAGCCCAGCGTCAACAGTTTTTCACAGATGGTTGGGAAATGGGCGCGGATAAAGTCCGCTGGCTGATGGCTGATATCCAGATACATGCAGTCAGCTCCCAGCCGCTTCATTTCGTGGTCAATCGCCCGGGCGACGATGTCACGCGGTGCCAGTTCGCCTCGTGGATCAAAGTCCGGCATAAAGCGGGAGCCATCAGGGCGCTTAAGTAATGCGCCCTCACCGCGCAGCGCTTCGGTCAGCAGGAAGTTACGGGCATCAGGATGGAACAGGCAGGTGGGATGGAACTGATTAAACTCCAGGTTTGCCACCCGACACCCGGCGCGCCAGGCCATGGCAATGCCGTCACCGGATGCAACGTCCGGATTCGTGGTGTATTGGTACACTTTCGCAGCGCCGCCGGTGGCCAGCACCACGGCCCGTGCGCGGCACGACTCAACCTTCTCGCGTTTACGGTTCCAGATATAGGCGCCGACGACCCGGCGTTCTCCCGGCAGGTCAATCTTGTCCGAGACGATCAGGTCTACGGCGTTACTGCGCTCAATCAGCGTGATGTTCGGGTGACTGAGCGCCTGACTGACCAGTGTGGTTTCAACCGCTCTGCCGGTGGCGTCCGCGCTGTGCAGAATGCGCCGGTGGCTGTGGCCGCCTTCGCGAGTCAGATGGTAACGCTGTTCGCTGTTTTCCGGCGTCTCTTTATCGAAAATCACGCCATTATCAATCAGCCACTGCACGCTGTGGCGGGCATTACTGGCGATAAAGGAGACGGCTTCGCGCTCACACAGGCCGCTGCCCGCAATCAGCGTATCCTCAATGTGGGACTCAATGCTGTCAGTTTCATCAAACACGGCCGCAATACCGCCCTGAGCATAGAAGGTCGAGCCTTCGCTGACCGGACCCTTGCTAAGTACGGTAACGCGGTATTTTGCCGCCAGACGCAGCGCCAGCGAAAGGCCCGCTGCGCCGCTGCCAATAATCAAGACATCACAGCTGTAATCGGAAGAATGCGTCATAGTGTTTAATTTACTAAACAGGTTGTTTGCTGAGCATAGCACTCAAATTAATCAGGCAAAAAGGCTTTTTATCGACCAGTATGAAGAGCGTTTTCCAAAGTGAGCTGCAGCGATTTGTTCCCCCGCATCGGCCTGAACACGCCTGGTGGCGTTAAGAATCGTGTGAACTGAAGCTTTTTGAAGCGATTAGAGGGTGAAAAACCTGGCCCCATGCGTTACTCTGCGGGCGGCATCAGGGTAAAGAACAATCCGTTCAGGATCGTAAAGAAAAGCAGTGGCCACAAATCGGTAAGAATGCATAAAAAAGCGAGCTGATTTGTAAATGAGCCCTGATGACATCACAAAAATAATGGCGTAATGGAACTTCTCCAATGAAAACCACTCAAATCGCGTGCTTGCTCGAAAACACTACTGGGTTATCACTGGGAGTTTGGTTACGCGTGGAAACAGATTTGGGGAGATTTTACCTCGGATGAGCGAGCAGTTAACGGATCAAATTCTCGTTGAGCGTGTGCAGAAGGGCGATCAGAAGTCATTTAACTTACTGGTGGTGCGCTACCAGCATAAAGTGGCGAGTCTGGTCTCCCGCTATGTACCTTCAGGAGATGTTCCTGACGTTGTGCAGGAATCATTTATTAAGGCCTATCGTGCGCTGGAATCTTTCCGGGGGGATAGTGCTTTCTATACCTGGCTCTATCGAATTGCCGTCAATACGGCCAAAAATTATCTGGTTGCTCAGGGGCGTCGTCCGCCATCCAGCGATGTGGACGCTATCGACGCAGAAAACTTTGAAAGTGCGGGAGCGCTGAAAGAAATTTCGAACCCTGAGAACTTAATGTTGTCAGAAGAACTGAGACAGATAGTCTTTCGCACTATCGAAACGTTACCTGAAGATTTGCGTATGGCGATTACGCTGCGCGAACTTGATGGCCTCAGCTATGAAGAGATAGCGGTCATTATGGATTGTCCGGTGGGTACGGTTCGGTCACGAATTTTTCGTGCGCGAGAAGCTATTGATAATAAAATTCAACCGCTTATCCAACGTTAGTAATAGCGTATACAGGAAGGGTATTGAGGCATGCAGAAAGAACAACTTTCCGCTTTAATGGATGGTGAAGCACTGGATACCGAGCTGCTGTCGGCGCTCAATTCTGATGCAGCACTACAGAAAAACTGGGAAAGCTATCATCTGATCCGCGATACACTGCGTGGAGATGTCCCACAGCTGCTGGATTTTGATATCGCTGCCCGCGTGGCCGCGGCTATCGAAGATGAACCAGCGAAAAATGTGACCGTCACCCGCTTGATCCCGGAAGCTCAGCCAAAACCCGAAGAGGCTGAAAAAATGCCATTCTGGGCTAAAGTACGTCCCTGGGCGGCACAAATTACCCAGGTTGGCGTAGCGGCCTGCGTCTCGCTGGCGGTTATCGTCGGCGTTCAGCAGTATAACAAGCCCGTTGAGGGCCAGTCTTCGGATTCTCCGGTGTTCAACACGCTACCGATGATGGGACAGGCTTCACAGGTCAGTCTTGGTGTGCCGTCTGAAAATGCAGTCAGCAACAGCAATGTGAATCAGCAAGTGCAGGATCAGCGTCGCCGAGTCAACGCGCTGCTTCAGGACTATGAGCTTCAGCGTCGGCTGCATGCAGAACAGCTGCAGTTCGATCAAAATCCTGACCAGCAGGCCGCCATTCAGGTTCCCGGTAATCAGTCCTTAGGAATGCAACAGCAGTAATGAAGCAGCTTTGGTGCGCCGTCAGCCTTATGGCTGGCAGCCTGATGTATTCCTCTGTCGCCCCGGCACAATCTCCGTCCGGGGCGTTGTTACAACAGATGGAACAGGCAAGCCAGTCTCTCAGTTATGAACTCGCTTATATCAATGTCTCCAGGCTGGGGATCGAATCCCTGCGCTATCGTCATGCAGTCATTGATAAAAAAACCTACGCGCAGCTTTTGCAAATGGATGGCCCTCGTCGGGAGATCATTCAGCGCGGCAACGAAATCAGCTATTTTGAACCAGGGCTTGAGCCATTTACCATGGCTGGCGATCATATTGTTGATTCGCTGCCTGCACTGGTTTATGCCGATTTTCAGCATCTTGCCAGCAGCTATGATTTTGTCTCGGTAGGGCGTACGCGTATTGCCGATCAACTCTGCGAGGTGATTCGCATTGTTTCGCGCGATGGAACTCGTTATGGCTACGTTGTCTGGCTGGACAGTGAAACTAAACTCCCGCTGCGTGTCGACTTACTGGATCGCGACGGTGAAACGCTGGAACAATATCGCGTGATCAGTTTCGCCGTCGATCAGGGCGTCAGTAAACTGATGCAGGGACTGGAAACTGCCAGGTTGCCGCCGTCGCTGTCGGTACCGGCAGGCAGTCAGGTCACGTTCAACTGGAAAGCCGGATGGCTGCCCGCGGGAATGAAAGAAGTCGCGCAGAGCCGCCGCCAGATACCGTCGCTGAATCGCCCGGTAGAGTCACGCCTCTATTCTGATGGTCTGTTCAGCTTCTCGATAAACATCACGCTTGCTGATAAAAACAGCACATCTCAACTGTTGCGTACCGGGCGTCGCACGGTGCAGACTGAAGTGCGTAATAATGCGGAAATTACGGTTGTGGGCGAATTACCACCCGCAACGGCTAAACGCATTGCTGACAGCATTACTTTAGGTACGACACCATGATGAGAGAATGGGCAACGGTAGTCTCGTGGCAAAACGGCGTGGCTACGCTGCACTCGGAAATCAAAACCTCCTGCAGCAGCTGTTCAGCGCGTAAGGGCTGTGGCAGCCATATGCTGAATAAACTTGGGCCTAAAAATGCCCATGTGATGAAGATTGCCAGCCCTGAACCGCTGATCCCCGGTCAGCGGATAGAGCTGGGTATCGCTGAAGCCAGCCTGTTAAGTTCTGCGCTACTGGTTTATATGTCGCCGCTGGTGGGGCTGTTTATACTTGCCGGACTGTTCCAGATGCTGTTTCACAGCGATCTGGCCGCGGCCTGTGGCGCACTGTTAGGCGGCGTTGGCGGCTTTATCATTGCCCGCGGTATCTCCAACGTACTGGGCCGTTCTGCCTCATATCAGCCGGTGATCCTCAGCGTGGCATTGCCACCTGACGCGCTGCACGTCACAACCACCGATGCCTGACTCTCTCCGCCCCGGCCCTGGCACTTCCCAGGAGTCGGGCGATTTTAAGCATAATATTTACGCAATTCTTCGTTTCCACGCCGTTGCTGGTACTATTGGCACCCTGCGATGATTCCACCCCTTTGATATGTAGTGTAGAATGCAGCATTTCGGGCCTCTGTTCGCCTGTGATATCACGCTCTCCTGATTTTACATCGTGAGAGTTCCAGAATTTGTAAGGCAGAAAAACCTCAATAATGAAGCACATAAGAAACTTTTCGATCATCGCCCACATTGACCACGGCAAATCGACGCTCTCCGACCGTCTGATTCAGATTTGCGGTGGTCTGACCGAACGTGAAATGGCTGCACAGGTTCTGGATTCCATGGATTTAGAACGTGAGCGCGGCATTACCATTAAAGCGCAGAGCGTCACCCTCGATTATCACGCCCCTGATGGCCAGACCTATCAGCTGAACTTCATTGACACCCCCGGACACGTTGACTTCTCCTATGAAGTTTCCCGCTCTCTGGCGGCGTGCGAGGGCGCATTGCTGGTGGTCGATGCCGGTCAGGGTGTTGAAGCCCAGACGCTGGCAAACTGCTACACCGCGATGGAAATGGATCTGGAAGTGGTGCCGGTGCTGAATAAGATCGACCTGCCAGCAGCCGATCCTGAGCGTGTCGCGCAGGAAATTGAAGATATCGTCGGCATTGATGCCACCGATGCGGTGCGCTGCTCGGCAAAAACCGGTATTGGCGTGCCGGACGTGCTGGAACGACTGGTGCGTGATATTCCACCACCACAGGGCGATCCGGAAAGCCCACTGCAGGCGCTGATTATTGACTCCTGGTTCGACAACTATCTGGGCGTTGTGTCGCTGGTACGTATCAAGAACGGTACGCTGCGCAAGGGCGACAAGATCAAGGTGATGAGCACCGGCCAGATTTACAACGCCGACCGTCTGGGCATTTTCACGCCAAAACGCGTCGACACCGATGTGCTGAACTGCGGCGAAGTGGGCTGGCTGGTCTGTGCAATCAAAGACATCCTCGGTGCGCCGGTAGGCGATACCCTGACGCTGGCCCGTCATCCGGCAGAGAAAGCGCTGCCCGGCTTTAAGAAAGTGAAGCCGCAGGTCTACGCGGGTCTGTTCCCAATCAGCTCTGATGATTATGAAGCCTTCCGCGATGCGCTGGGCAAACTGAGCCTTAACGACGCTTCTCTGTTCTACGAGCCGGAAAGCTCAACGGCACTGGGCTTTGGTTTCCGCTGCGGCTTCCTTGGCCTGCTGCATATGGAAATCATCCAGGAGCGTCTGGAGCGCGAGTATGACCTGGAGCTGATTACCACGGCACCCACCGTAGTGTATGAAGTGCAAACCACCGACGGATCGGTTGTCTACGTTGACAGCCCGGGTAAACTGCCGCCGCTGAACAATATCGAAGAGCTGCGTGAACCGATCGCGGAATGCCATATGCTGCTGCCGCAGGAGTATCTCGGTAACGTGATTACGCTGTGTATCGAAAAACGCGGCGTGCAGACCAATATGGTTTACCACGGTAACCAGGTGGCGCTCACCTACGAAATTCCAATGGCAGAAGTGGTGCTCGATTTCTTTGACCGTCTGAAGTCGACCTCCCGCGGTTACGCGTCGCTGGATTACAACTTCAAGCGTTTCCAGTCCTCTGACATGGTGCGCGTGGACGTGCTGATCAACAGCGAGCGTGTTGATGCGCTGGCGCTGATCACCCACCGTGATAATTCGCAGTATCGCGGTCGCGAACTGGTTGAGAAGATGAAAGATCTGATCCCGCGCCAGCAGTTTGATATTGCGATTCAGGCGGCGATTGGTACCCATATTATTGCCCGCTCAACCGTGAAGCAGCTGCGTAAAAACGTTCTCGCCAAGTGTTACGGTGGTGACGTCAGCCGTAAGAAAAAGCTGCTGCAGAAACAGAAAGACGGTAAGAAACGCATGAAGCAGGTGGGTAACGTTGAGCTGCCGCAGGAAGCGTTCCTTGCCATTCTCCACGTCGGTAAAGACAGTAAATAAGGCCCGGCTTCGGGCTTTGAGGGAACTGGAATGGCTAATATGTTCGCCCTGATTCTGGCGATAGCAACGCTGGTCACCGGGATTATCTGGTGTATTGATAAGTTTAAATGGGCACCGGCGCGCCGGGCAAAACGCGAAGCGGCAAAAGCCGATGGCGCGACAGAAACCAAAGCGAATAAACAGCCGGGCTGGGTGGAAACCACGGCTTCGGTGTTCCCGGTATTGCTGGTGGTGTTTGTGGTTCGCTCGTTTATTTTTGAACCGTTCCAGATCCCTTCCGGATCGATGATGCCGACGCTGCTGATCGGGGATTTTATCCTTGTGGAAAAGTATGCTTACGGCATCAAAGATCCGATCACTCAGACCACGCTAATCCCAACCGGGCATCCCAAGCGTGGCGATGTGGTGGTATTTAAATATCCGAAAGATCCCAGTCTGGACTATATTAAGCGTGCCGTTGGGCTTCCGGGCGATCGGGTCACCTACGATGCGTTAAGTAAAACGGTTTCCATCACGCCAGGCTGCGGCGGCGGGAAGTGCCAAACCGCGCTGCCTGTCACCTACACTGATGTAGAACCCAGCGATTTTATCCAGACCTTCAGCGGTTTTAACGGAAATGAAGCGGGAAATGGTTTCTTCCAAATACCACAGGGAGAATCTCTGCCAGGCGGTCTGCGTCTAGCAACGCGCAATGAAACCCTCGGCGATGTCACTCACCGGATTTTACTGGTGACGCAGATGCCAAGCCAGACGGCGTCCTACTATCAGCAGCCGGGCCAGGAGCAGTCCACATGGGTCGTACCGCAGGGGATGTACTTTATGATGGGCGATAACCGGGATAACAGCGCTGACAGCCGCTACTGGGGCTTTGTGCCTGAACGCAATCTGGTGGGTAAAGCCAGGGCTATCTGGATGAGCTTCGAAAAACAGGAAGGCGAATGGCCGACCGGCGTACGTCTGAGCCGGATTGGTGGCATTCACTAATGTTTATCTGCGGATGAGCATATTAACGGTTGGCTTCCCGCTTTGGGAGGCCACTGCACACGAAACAGATCGTGTTGGTGTTCAGGCTCAGCCCTGTTCCGTGTGCAGCATAATTGACGCATTAAGAAATTGGTAACGCATGAACCCCATCGTAATTAACAAGCTTCAACGCAAGTTGGGCTACACTTTTACTCATCAGGAATTGTTACAGCAGGCACTCACTCATCGTAGCGCCAGCAGCAAACATAACGAGCGACTGGAATTTCTGGGCGACTCTATTCTGAGCTATGTCATCGCCAACGCCCTTTATCATCGCTTCCCGCGCGTGGATGAAGGTGACATGAGCCGTATGCGAGCCACGCTGGTTCGCGGTAATACGCTGGCAGAAATGGCACGGGAATTTGATCTTGGTGAATGCCTGCGCCTTGGACCCGGCGAACTGAAAAGCGGTGGCTATCGCCGTGAATCGATCCTGGCTGATACGGTTGAAGCGCTGATTGGCGGGGTGTTTCTCGACAGCGATATCAGGACGGTTGAGCAGCTGATCCTCAGCTGGTACGCCAGCCGTCTTGAGCAAATCAGCCCGGGCGACAAGCAAAAGGATCCAAAAACGCGCCTGCAGGAGTTTCTGCAGGGACGCCATCTGCCGCTGCCGTCCTATCTGGTGGTGCAGGTGCGTGGCGAAGCGCACGATCAAGAATTTACTATCCACTGCCAGGTGAGCGGCATGGCAGATCCGGTTGTGGGAACCGGATCAAGCCGTCGCAAAGCTGAGCAGGCAGCAGCCGAACAGGCGCTGATTAAGCTGGGAATTGAATGAACGAACAAACCACCCATTGCGGCTTTATTGCTATTGTAGGCCGTCCAAACGTCGGTAAATCGACCTTACTGAACCAGCTGCTGGGGCAGAAGGTCTCCATTACTTCGCGTAAACCGCAGACCACCCGTCACCGTATTATGGGTATCCATACCGATGGCGCTTATCAGGCGATCTACGTGGATACGCCCGGTCTGCATATGGAAGAAAAGCGAGCGATTAACCGCCTGATGAACCGTGCAGCCAGCAGTTCTATTGGCGACGTCGAGCTGGTGATCTTTGTCGTTGAGGGCACACGCTGGACCCCGGACGACGAAATGGTGCTGAACAAACTGAAAGATAACAAAGTACCGGTGCTGCTGGCGATCAACAAAGTCGACAACATCACCGATAAAAGCATTTTGCTGCCGCACCTGCAGTTCCTGAGCGAGCAGATGAACTTTATGGACGTGGTTCCGATTTCAGCGGAAAAAGGCAATAACGTCGATACCATTGCCAACATTGTGCGTAAACTGCTGCCGGAAGCGGAGCACCACTTCCCGGAAGAGTACGTCACCGATCGTTCTCAGCGCTTTATGGCCTCTGAAATCATCCGTGAAAAGCTGATGCGTTTCCTCGGTGCCGAATTGCCGTACTCGGTGACCGTTGAGATTGAGCAGTTCGTTTCCAATGAGCGTGGCGGTTATGATATTAACGGCCTGATCCTCGTTGAGCGCGAAGGGCAGAAAAAGATGGTGATTGGCAACAAAGGGGCCAAAATCAAAACCATCGGTATTGAAGCGCGTAAAGATATGGAAGAGATGTTCGAGGCGAAAGTGCACCTTGAGCTGTGGGTTAAAGTGAAGTCCGGCTGGGCGGATGATGAACGTGCCCTACGCAGCCTGGGCTATACTGACGACCTCTGATCTTGATGGAAGGCTGGCAACGCGCTTTTGTTCTGCACGCGCGCCCGTGGAGCGAAACCAGCCTGCTGCTCGATCTGTTCTCTGAACAGCACGGCAGGGTGCGGGTACTGGCGAAAGGTGCCCGTTCCAAACGTTCCAGCCTGAAAGGGGCTCTGCAACCCTTTACGCCTCTGCTGGTGCGCTGGGGAGGTCGTGGCGAGGTGAAAACCCTGCGCGGCGCTGAACCCGTTTCGCTGGCGCTCCCGCTCAGCGGCACGTCCCTCTACTGTGGTCTTTACGTCAACGAACTGCTCTCACGCGTGCTGGAGCACGAAACCGCTTTCAACGAACTCTTTTTTGACTACCTGCACTGTATCCAGGCGCTGGCGGCAACGTCCGGTTCGCCGGAGCCAGCGCTGCGCCGTTTCGAGCTGGCGATGCTGGGGCATCTTGGTTACGGCGTGGATTTTATGCACTGCGCCGGGAGTGGGGAAGACATTGCCGACGAAATGACCTACAGCTACCGGGAAGAGAAAGGGTTTATTGCCAGCCTGGTGGTCAACAACCGCAGCTTTACCGGACGACAGCTGCGCGCGCTCTGGCAGCGTGAATTCCCCGATGCCGACACCCTTCGGGCGGCCAAGCGTTTTACCCGCATCGCGCTGAAACCTTACCTGGGCGGCCGGCCGCTGAAAAGCACCGAACTGTTTCGCCAGTTTCTGCCGAGAAAACGAGCGGAAACCCCGCCTGCGGCAGACGAATAGCGACAGATCATACCCCTGCGCCCGTCGAACGTTGTACACTCGACAAAACATTCGTGATTACCAGAGGATCCTATGGCTGAGTTACTGTTAGGTGTAAACATCGATCACGTTGCCACCGTGCGCAACGCTCGCGGCACAAACTATCCCGATCCGGTTCAGGCGGCATTTGTCTCGGAACAGGCGGGGGCAGACGGCATCACTGTGCATCTGCGTGAAGACCGCCGTCACATCACCGATCGCGATGTGCGCATCCTGCGCCAGACGATTCAGACCCGTATGAACCTGGAAATGGCCGTCACCGATGAAATGGTTGATATCGCCTGCGAGATCGTGCCGCATTTTTGCTGTCTGGTGCCGGAAAAACGTGAAGAAGTGACCACCGAAGGCGGGCTGGATGTCGCCGGTCAGCAGGAGAAGGTGACCGCCGCGGTTAAGCGCCTGAATGATGCCGGGATCCTGGTTTCGCTGTTTATCGACGCTGACCGCCGCCAGATCGATGCTGCCGTTGCGTCTGGGGCTCCCTACATCGAAATTCACACCGGCGCTTACGCCGAAGCGGCAGAAGGCCCGGCGCGTGATGCCGAGCTGGCACGTATTGCCGAAGCAGCAACCTATGCAGCAGGTCAGGGGCTGAAGGTGAATGCCGGTCACGGCCTGACCTATCATAACGTCCAGCCAATTGCTGTTCTGCCGGAGATGCATGAGCTTAACATCGGCCACGCAATTATTGGGCGCGCGGTCTTCAGCGGCCTGGCGGATGCCGTCAAAGAGATGAAGCAGCTGATGCGGGAAGCGCGTCGCTAATGGCTATTCTCGGCCTCGGTACGGATATTGTGGAGATCGCCCGCATTGAAGGGGTGATTTCCCGTTCGGGTGACCGGCTGGCGAAGCGGGTGCTCAGCCCCCATGAATGGGCGCAGTATCAGGCCCATCATCAGCCGGTGCGGTTCCTGGCCAAGCGCTTTGCGGTAAAGGAGGCGGCGGCAAAAGCCTTTGGTACCGGCATACGCGGCGGGCTGGCGTTTAATCAGTTTGAAGTTTATAACGATGAGCTGGGCAAGCCGGGACTGAGGTTCTTTCAGCATGCAGAAGAAATCGCCAAAAAGCTGGGCGTGAAGCATGTTCACGTTACGCTGGCCGATGAGCGCCATTACGCCTGCGCGACGGTGATCGTTGAAAGCTAACCCGCGGGGTGCAGCACGACGAACTTTTCCCACAGCTGGTCGTTTGTTTCGGCCCGCTGCGGGTCAGTGATAATGGTGTTATCGATCGGGCAGACCTGCTGACAGGTAGGGGTGTCGTAATGGCCCACGCATTCCGTGCAGCGTTCGGGATCGATCTCGTAGTACTCCAGCCCCATCGAAATCGCCGCGTTAGGGCATTCAGGCTCGCACATATCGCAGTTGATACAGCGTTTGGTAATTAATAAAGCCACTTCAATCACTAACCTTTTTTATCTTCTACAGTCAATGGGTTCTATGGTCTCTGACTTCCTGGCCATGGTTAACAATCGGTAGATTTTTACAGTATAAAAACACTGATACACTCACCTGCGTAACAGAAAACCGTAACACAGACCGAAAATCCCCCCTGAAAGCCCTGATTTATGAGCCTGGCTTGCAATGAGGCACGGGATAAGGCACTTCACGCCGCGCACTGTAGCACAGAACCCCGAAAAGCCCAATAATGATGTTTTTTTGAGCGCTTAAAGCGTTGGGAGGGGGGTAAGCCGCCATACACAAGCTCACACATGCGAATTTGTGTTACGGCAGCAAAAACCATACTCAAGCACCAGGGACAATCCCGGCGATCTAAGTACGAAAAAGAGAGCTATTTACGCATCGATTTTAGTAAGGCCGGTAAGGTTACGTTCTATGCCGAGTTCCCCAAGAAAATGGGGCTGAAAGGACGTAAATTGGGTGAATGGCCGGAACTGGCGATTCAACTTGCGCGCGAGAACGCGGTAGAAATGGCGGGGGAAGGTCTGAGGGCTGAGTCGGTACATTTGGCTCTGGAAAGTTATCGTGCTGACCTTGAAGCGAAAGTACAACGCCAGAAATTAAGTGAACACAGCTACCGGACTTACTGCGCAAGGATAAAACAGATTGATTTAGCGTTCGGTGATCGTGAAATGTTTGGTGATGTAACCTATGGAAGAATCATTGAGGTGCTGGATACCTGGATAGCAACAAAGTCTAATAACCATGCACTTGAATTTTTCGCCGAACTTCGCTGGTTTTGGAAATACTCTGCACTATAGTGGTCAACAAAAACTGCCCACGGCTTTAGAGTTTTTCCAGAACAATTGTTCTGATTCATTCGGCGTCAGACCTCCGTTATTCGGATGCGGGGCTTTCGTGTTTCTGGGATATTGAAAACGTAAAACTGTCAAAAAAGAGCCATTCACACGCTGATTTGGTTGAACGTCAATAGTGGCGTTTTGTTATGAAAATGTTGCTGCTGATTTTTACCGAATAACGTCAGGAAAACATACACTTTTGTGGCGTTAGCGTGACATTTTGAACGAGTGCATTTTCCTTGGTGCGATAATGACCATTATGTTAAATAGCCCCCCTTTTTGCTGATTTGTTACGTTTATTCAGGCTATACAATTTGACGTGTTAAAATTAGTTTTTTAAGAAAAAGCGCTTCTTAATCAACCAAAGGGAATTTGGATGCAAGAGTTAAGTGATGCAAAGTGGGTCTACAGTTTTAATGGTAGTTCTTCAACTTACGATCTTAGTCCCACTTTCAAAACAAACGTCGAGCGTTTTATCAAAGCATTGAAAGAAAGCGGAGCCAGGGTCACTGTCTCTGCGACCTTAAGACCTCCGCAAAGAGCATATCTGATGCACTGGGCGTGGATGATAGCTAACCGTAAAATTATGCCAGCTAAGGTGCCGTCCTATCCGGGGATCGCTATAAAGTGGGATCACGGAACGCTGGATAAAAGTAATTCAGCAGCTAAACGCATGGTAAGTGCATATGGTATGCAGGGGTTACATGTCGCTCCCGCGCTGAGGAGCAGACATACGGAAGGAAATGCCATAGATATGAATATATCATGGACAGGCACCTTGAAAATTGCTAACGCAAGCGGCGAAACTATTGAAATTGAAAGTGCTCCCAGTTCAGGTATGAACTCTGAATTGCATAAAGTGGCAAAAACTTACGGAGTAATTAAGTTCCTTGGGGGATTTAAAGATGTCCCCCATTGGTCAACGGATGGGCGACAAATGAAAATACACAATTTAATTCTGGCATGTCTTGTATTTAGTGGGTGTGCTCACTCAAATGTTGACAAGACCCCTGCTAAAAGCTTGGGAATAAAAACCTTCATGGATGCGGCTGACAATTGCCAATATTTCGCGGGTGAATGGGATAGCAACCTGACTAAAGAGCGTCAGCGTTATATTGAGAAACAGGTTGATAAGTATTGTGGTGAAGCTAAGAGACTTAAGGAAAAGCTCAAAGTTGAATACAAAGGCAATGCAGACGTTGAAGCTGAATTAAACAATTACGATTTCGACTGAAGCAACAAAGTATTATACAAGGGCCGCCCTTCGGGGTGGCCCTTTTTTATTTTATAACACCCAGTGGGGTAAGGATATATGAAAATGCCGGAGAAAAGCCACGACTTTTGGGCAGCAGGTATCACATGGCTGCTATCAGTCAAAGAGCAAGGCATTGCCGCAGTGTTGGCCGGAGTAATGACCTGGTTGCGTGGCAAGTACGAAGGCGATGGTGGTTGGAAGTCATTTTTTGATGCGCTGATGTGCTCAATATTCGCTTGGTTTGTCAAGGATGGTTTATCTCTCATCGGTGTAGGTACTGATTGGGCCTACTTTACCAGCGTAATTATCGGATATCTCGGTAGTCAGGTTAGTTGGGAGTGGAAATATTACGAACAGAACGCTTCCGCATTTAAAAAATCAGCAGTGGAACTCAATATTCCTGTTGGGTGGGGCGGAGACTGGAAAACGCTTAAGATGTCCCCTACTTTCAATTACCACACCGGGATTATCCCGCATAAATATTGCATTCAGTTGGCGAACGATGGCGTTTGGAATACCGGTCGCCGGGATCGTTGTAACGGGCCGGTTGGCCTCCTACTACCGCGACAATTATCACCACGCCCTCGAAAAGCAGCGCGAGTTTGCACAACTGGCTGAAACCAGACAAAAACCATCATCGATATGCAGGCCAGACAGCGCGTTGTGGCGGATATTGATGCTAAACACACAAGAGAGCTAACCGATGCTAAGGCTACTATCGATCATCTTGAGCGTAGCGTTATCGCTGGTAGTCAGCGGCTGCGTGTCAACGCCCTGCATGGCATGATTCAACACTGTGTGGTGAAAATGGCTGTTAAGGGCGTAAATCAGTACATCAGGATCTTGAAGTACGAGTCGGCGTTCAAGAGGAATTTTTGCATCCGCGCTAACGTCCCATTCCTGTACGGGGCCGCTATCAATGGCCCAGGCAAAACGCACCATCGCCACATTTCCGCACAGGCATGGCTACCCATTTTTATCGGCACTTCGCTGAAAGTTTCGGCATCAAGCCATAAAATTCTGGACGTAAAATGATCATCTGTTTTTGGGTTGACCCGGCATGAACAGCTATTCTGCGGGAAGGAGTTCCTGTGCTTAAAAAAGGTGGTTTGCGATTATTGACGTTGGGTGAGATTCGTCTGGCTGTGGAGCTATACGGTAACAGCATTCAGTACAATCGGGTCTGGGTTCATCACGGTAGCTATTTGCCTTTTAGTATGCAGGAAAATAACACAGCGATGACGCCAAACGGCGAAATATGGTCCGAAACTAACGTTTATCGCGACGATTATTTTATAGCTTCGCTGGATTACCAGCATATGTTTATGCATGAAATGATGCACGTCTGGTAAGACCAACACGGTATGAATGTCATTATGCGTGGTTTGGTTTCATGGGCTGTGAGTTACAACTATCGTCTTGATAAAAAAAGTTTATCTGCTTATTCAATGGAGCAGCAGGCTTCAATAGTCTCTGATTACTGGCTGTTAATGAAATTTGGCTTCGTAAATAAAAGAAGGATGATCAATTATAAAGATTATAATTCGACTCAGTCCGTGACAGACCTGTTGCGGAATATCAGGAGGTTTTAAAAGGGTTTTCGGGATGATTAAAATTTTTTTATGCTTTCCCTTTTTCTGCTGGTGGGTTGTGCTGGAGACAGACTGGCGTTTCATAAGGAGGGCAGCGCGATCATAAATGAAAAACGGATTTGTATAACATCCCACCCAGGCGATATTCTGGAATATTATTCTTTAAGTTCATCTGAAAATCGTTATGAGGCACTTGTATTAACGGAGGATAATGTCGCGAAAAAATATTCTGATACCTGTATACCTTTGATGCTTAAAAGCAGTACGAATTACGAGTTAATTTACGTATTAAGTGGTGAAAAGTATCGGTTCGAATTTATAACTGATGCCCACAAGAAAGTAACAAAAACCTACAGCAGGTCGTAAAAAAAAGCCGGGATTGCGCGGGATACGATATTGTCGATCAGGCTTGCGCGTCGCAGACGGTTGCTTCGCTCACACCGACTTTAACGCTCTCAACGACAGAGTTAGAGGCATCTTCGGTCACGCGCTCCGGGTTGATGAGTTTGCAGGTAAAGGCCAGCTTACCTTCACGCAGGGGATCCTGCACCTTATTCAATTCAACGTTATGAAACGGTGCCAGTCCCAGCGTGATAACTTCCGCTACCGCAATGGAGCCGTTGTCGTATTCATTGCGGTAGCTGAACTGCTGTCGTCAGATCAGCTTTTTCACCAGCGCCTCACTGTGTCGGATATGGCTGGTAGCACGTTCCGGATCGCGCTGTATCAGCGCCATAAACAGTAAATCGGTGAGCGCCAGCTGCGCCATTGTAGAGGAAATGGCCGCACTACGCGTAGTTTGCTCTTCCGCAACGGTATATAGACAGTGCGATGCCGCCTGCTGTAGCGTATTCGGCGTAAAGCCGGTAAAGGCCAGCACGGTGGCGCCGATTCGCTGGGCTTCCTGCGCCGCCAGGTTAATTTCCCGCCGCTCGCCGGTGTAGGAAATCGCCAGCAGCACATCGCCGGGGCTCATCGCCTGAACGCTGGCCAGCAGCGCATGCATATCCTGTTCCGCCACCGCGCTGATACCAATCTTCATCAGCTTCCAGGAGAAATCTTTCGCCACCAGCCCGGAAGCCCCGATTCCAACCAGAACAATACGCCTGGCGTTACGCAGCAGGAGCAGCGTCTCCTGCAGCATCTCTTCGCTGTTAATATCCAGCGTGGCGCGGATCGCCGACATCTTCTCGGTAAAAAGCTTCTCGCCCACGGTTTTAAGCGGATCGTCGCTAAGGATCAGGTTGTGCACGGTGATGGCATCTTTATCTGCCAGCGACTCACTCAGTGCCAGCTTCAGCGCAGGGAAGCCCTTATAGCCCAACTTTTGTGCGAATTTAACGACGCTGGACTGGCTGACGCCAGATTCATCCGCCAGCTTTTGTGAACTCAGGTGACGCGCGCGGTCCGGCTGCGACAGCAGATAGTCAGCCAGGCGGCGCTCATTCAGTGCCAGGCTGGGATACAGCTGACGAATGCGCAGCAGTGAACTCATCTCTTTTCCTCTTGCCAATTCGAATTCATCACGTTGAATTGACAGCAATGATAGCAGGCATAACGCAAAGTCAAACCTACTGATTCGCAGTTTCCAGGCGTTGACGGGCCGAATCCAGAGCTCTTCAGGCAGGTCGCCAGATCTGGTGGATTTTTCTGCTACTTACCGCCCGTCTTACGTTTACAATGATCTTAGTGTAAAAACGGTTTTTTTTGAATAAAATATTCAAATAATGAGTTGTCTTTTCGAATTAAATATTCAGTCAGGGGGAAAGCATGGATCTGGGTTCACTGGTGTCAGAAACGCGTAATGCGGACACACGCGACCTCGACAGCCTGTCGACGCTGGAGATGGTCACCAAATTCAATCAGCAGGATGCCACCGTGGCGGCAGCGGTCAGCCTGACGCTACCGCAGGTCGCACAGGCCGTTGATGCCGCCGCCGACGCACTGACTGCCGGGGGGCGCATCATCTATATGGGGGCAGGTACCAGTGGCCGCCTGGGCGTGCTGGATGCTTCCGAATGCCCGCCAACTTTTGGTGTACCTCACGATCTGGTGATCGGCCTGATTGCCGGCGGACCGGGTGCCATGTTTAAGGCCGTCGAGGGCGCAGAGGATGATGAAGAACTGGGCGTCAGCGATTTAAAGGCGCTGCATCTCAACCCGAACGATCTGGTAATCGGTCTGGCCGCCTCCGGCCGCACGCCTTACGTCATTGGCGCACTGCGCTATGCCCGCCTTCAGGGATGTCGCACGGCCGCTATTTCTTGCAATCCCGGCTCGCCGATTGCCCGCGAAGCGGAAATCGCCATTTCACCGGTCGTTGGCCCGGAAGCGTTGACCGGATCAACGCGCCTGAAGTCCGGTACCGCACAAAAACTGGTCCTGAATATGATCTCCACCGGTGCGATGGTGAAAATCGGTAAGGTCTGGCAGAACCTGATGGTCGACATGAAAGCCACCAATATCAAACTGGTGGATCGTGCACGTCGCATGGTATGCGAAGCTACGGGCTGCACACCGCAGCAGGCAGATGTGGCGTTAGGGCAGGTGGAGTATGAAGTTAAAACGGCGATTCTGATGATCCTGGCGGACCTGTCCGGTAGCGAGGCGCGTCAGCGTCTCGGCAGGCATGGGGGTTTTTTACGTGCCGCGCTGAAAGAAGAGCGGTAAAACAAGTTCTTCACGCCTTTCTGGCTACACTTAACCTTTGCCAGCGGTTGATACAGAGCCGTCTGGCGGCTGACCGGGGGATTTTCGACCGGCGGACAGCAAAGAAATTAACAGGGGCTGGGCGGTAACACCTTACTGAGGTGCCGGGCCGGCCTGACATTTCAGATTTAAAGACTGTAAGGAGCAGGGTTTGACAACCAGTCAGGAACGACGCGTGATTTTTTTTGACCTCGACGGTACGCTGCATCAGCAGGATATGTTTGGTAGCTACATGCGCTGGATGCTGTGGCGTCAGCCGTTAAACCTGCTGCTGGTCCTGCCGCTGTTGCCGGTGGTGGCGGGGGGCCTGTTACTGCGCGGTCGCGCCGCCCGCTGGCCGATGAGCCTGCTGCTGTGGTCAATCACCTTTGGCCACAGCGAGCAGCGGCTGATGCAGCGTGAAAACGAGTTTGCCCGCTGGTTCCGGCAGCGTGTAAAGGCATTTCCGGTGGTGCAGCAGCGCCTGACGGATTACCTGAACAGTGATGATGCCGACGTCTGGCTGATCACCGGTTCGCCGCAGCCGCTGGTGGAACAGGTGTATTTTGACTCTGCATTTCTGCCGAAGGTAAAACTGATCGCCAGCCAGATGTCCCGCGCACGGGGGGGACGGGTTCTGGCGCTGCGCTGCCTTGGGCATGAGAAAGTCGCGCAGCTGGAAGAGCAGCTCGGTACGCCGCTACAGCTTTACAGCGGTTACAGCGACAGTAATCAGGACAACCCGCTGCTGTTTTTCTGCCAGCATCGCTTCCGCGTGACGCCCGTCGGGGAACTGCAACAGCTGGAATAAGCGCGGTTTGCCGCACGCAATCAGTGTATAATGTCGCGCTTTTTTTCCGCTGGAGACTCAGATGAGCGACAACAATGATGAATTCTGGATGCGTCACGCACTGATGCTGGCCCGCCGCGCCTGGGACGAGGGTGAGGTGCCGGTGGGCGCGGTACTGGTCCACGAAGGGCGGGTGATTGGCGAGGGCTGGAACCGGCCGATTGGACATCACGATCCCACTGCACACGCCGAGATCATGGCGCTGCGCCAGGGGGGAAAAGTCATTGAAAACTATCGCCTGCTCAACGCCACGCTGTATGTGACACTGGAGCCGTGCGTAATGTGTGCGGGGGCGATGGTTCACAGCCGCATCGACAGGCTGGTGTTTGGCGCACGTGATGAAAAAACCGGGGCGGCAGGCTCACTGCTGGATGTTCTCGGCCATCCCGGCATGAATCATCAGGTACAAATAGAAGAGGGCGTGCTGGCGGTGGAGTGTGCGGCGATGCTGAGCGATTTTTTCCGCCATCGCCGCGCCGAGAAAAAAGCGCAGCGTCAGGCTGAGAAGGGACGGCAGGCCCCTGAATGAATCAGCGTAAGCGACCCTGGAATTGCCGCCATCCCTGACGCGACAGCCGCTCAGTTCATCGCAAGCTGTGGCGGCACGGCCGGATAAGCCTTACCCAGTTCGGCTTCCGTCGCGGCCTTCTGCGCCAGCTTTCGTTCCTGATCTTCCAGATACCCGACCAGGCTAATCTGATATTTCCGGATATTTTCTACATAGGCGTAGGCCTCGTATCCGCGCGCGTAGCCGTAAGTGGTCTGGCTGTAGTAGCGCTTCTGACTCAGCATGGGCAGACGGAGCTTAACATCGGCCCAGCTGTCAGGATTGCCCTGCTGTTTTTCCGTCAGCTTGCGTGCATCCAGCATATGGGCATAGCCCATATTATAGGCGGCCAGGGCAAACCAGATACGTTCATCTTCCGGGATCCCTGACGGAACTTTTTCCATCATCCTTAACAGATACTCACTGCCGCCGCGCACGCTCTGCTCCGGGTCTGTGCGATCGGTGACGTTCAGGCTTTCTGCGGTGTTACGCGTCAGCATCATCATCCCGCGCACGCCGGTTGGCGAAGTGGCCTGAGGGTTCCAGTGTGATTCCTGGTAAGAAATCGCCGCCAGCAGTCGCCAGTCCATACTTTGCGCATATTTTTCAAACAGGGGCTGAATGGCAGGTAGCGTGCCGTCAATGGCGCGCAGGAACGTCCGGGTGTCAACGTAGTCAAACGTCCCAACGTGGCCAAGATATTTTTCATCCAGCCGCGCCATGGCGCCTTCTTCGCCCATCTGATTATAAAAATCGAGCATCGCCGCACTCAGACTGTCGTCCTGTTCACGCTGAATGTACCAGGTGACGGGTTCTTCATCGGTGATATCAAACGCCACTGCCAGCTGCGGGTGGATGCGCTGCATCAGGCCAATGGTCACCGAATCACCGACCGTGTAATCGACTTTGCCATCGGCAACGGCCTGTAAAAGCGCCTGCGGCGTCTGATCGGTGGAGATCGCCCAGTCGAGATCCGGGTACTGATTCTCCTTCGAACCGCGCAGGGTGGAAAGATAGGCAGAGCCGGAAGCCACAATCAGGCGTTCTTTCAGATCGCCAAGGTTTTTGGGCCTTGCTGCGCCGATACGGTATACCAGCTGCTGCGAAACGGAATAATAGGTCGGACCGGCACGAAAATGTGCCAGACGATCATTGTTGTAAATTAAACCGGCCGCCAGCACATCAGCTTTGTCATCTTCCAGATCGTCAAACAGATCGCTCAGGTTCGGGCGCACGGTAATTTCCAGCTTCACACCCAGATAATCGGCGAAGCGTTTTGCCAGCTCATAGTCCATTCCGGCTGGAGACTTGTTCACGGTGTAATAGGTCAGCGGAGAATTTATCGTGCTGACGCGTAAAACTCCTCGTGATTTTATCTGGGCAATGCGGTCGGTTGGGCCGCCTTGCCAGGGGATCGACGGCCACAGCGCCAGCGCAAGCAGCACCATCACCAGCCCGATAAGCAGGTAGTTTAATTTTAGGCGTTTCAAATAGTTATCTCTCGATGGATCTCAGGTATCTGTCTTCTAAGGCAGTATTTATTGGCTATAATTGCTCCTGAGCGTCAGGCATTTTGCGCAACTCCGTGCGGCATCGCAACCTAATTCAAACTGAATCGTGCGATTTTCAGCCAATTCTGGAAGTCGATTAATTCTGCGCAAACGGTTTCGTAACCGGTAGGGATTCTCTATAATAGCGCCCGTTTTCCCTGTTGCGCCCAATGAAGCGTCGCCCGGCGCTTCGAGACGAGAGATCTTTAATGATGGAAATTCTGCGTGGTTCGCCCGCCCTGTCGGCATTTCGTATTAACAAACTGCTGACCCGCTTTCAGGACGCTCACCTGCCGGTGAGTGATATTTACGCCGAGTACGTCCATTTCGCCGATGTCAGCGCACCGCTGGATGCGGATGCGAAAGCGCGCCTGCAGCGCCTGCTGAAATACGGTCCTTCTCTCGCTGAGCATACCCCGGAAGGCCGCCTGCTGCTGGTGACCCCTCGTCCCGGCACGATCTCCCCGTGGTCATCCAAAGCGACCGATATCGCCCACAACTGCGACCTGCCTCAGGTTCTGCGCCTTGAGCGCGGACTGGCTTTCTACATTCAGGCACCACAGCTGACCGAAGCACAATGGAGCGCACTGGCTGCTCTGCTGCACGATCGCATGATGGAAACCGTCTTTACGGACCTGAATCAGGCCGGGCAGCTGTTTGCCCACCATCAGCCCGCGCCGGTCCAGAGCGTGGACGTGCTGGGAGAAGGCCGCGATGCGCTGGTCCAGGCAAATATCAAGCTGGGCCTGGCACTGGCCGAAGATGAGATCGACTACCTGCTGGCCGCGTTTGAAAAACTGGGGCGCAACCCGAACGACATCGAACTTTACATGTTTGCTCAGGCAAACTCAGAGCACTGCCGCCACAAAATTTTCAACGCTGACTGGGTGATTGATGGTGAACAGCAGCCAAAGTCGCTGTTCAAGATGATCAAAAACACCTTTGAGAAAACGCCTGACCATGTCCTGTCTGCCTATAAAGATAACGCGGCGGTGATGGAGGGCTCTCAGGTTGGTCGTTTCTATGCCGATCGTCAGGGCTCGTATGACTTCCATCAGGAAGATACCCATATCCTGATGAAGGTGGAAACCCATAACCACCCGACGGCGATTTCGCCGTGGCCGGGGGCGGCAACCGGTTCCGGTGGCGAAATCCGTGATGAGGGCGCGACAGGACGCGGCGCGAAGCCAAAAGCGGGTTTGGTTGGCTTCTCCGTTTCTAACCTGCGCATTCCGGGCTTTGAACAGCCGTGGGAAGAGGATTTCGGCAAGCCGGACCGCATCGTTACCGCGCTGGATATTATGACCGAAGGCCCTCTGGGCGGTGCGGCGTTTAACAATGAATTTGGACGCCCGGCGCTGAACGGCTACTTCCGTACCTACGAAGAGCGCGTGAACAGCCACAACGGCGAAGAGCTGCGCGGCTACCATAAACCCATCATGCTGGCGGGGGGAATTGGTAACATCCGTGCGGACCACGTGCAGAAAGGTGAAATCAGCGTGGGGGCAAAGCTGATTGTTCTCGGCGGCCCGGCAATGAACATCGGCCTGGGCGGCGGTGCGGCCTCATCCATGGCCTCAGGCCAGTCGGATGCCGATCTCGACTTCGCATCCGTTCAGCGCGATAACCCGGAAATGGAACGTCGCTGCCAGGAAGTGATTGACCGTTGCTGGCAGTTAGGTGAAGCCAACCCGATTCTGTTTATCCACGACGTGGGGGCGGGCGGTCTGTCCAACGCCATGCCGGAACTGGTCAGCGATGGCGAGCGCGGCGGTCGTTTTAATCTGCGCGATATCCTTAACGACGAACCCGGCATGAGCCCGCTGGAAGTCTGGTGTAATGAATCGCAGGAGCGTTACGTGCTGGCGGTGGCTCCTGAAAGCATCGCGCTGTTCGACGAGCTGTGCAAACGCGAACGTGCCCCCTATGCAGTGATTGGTGAAGCCACGGAAGAGATGCACCTCACCCTGAGCGACAGCCATTTCGACAACACGCCGATCGATCTGCCGCTGGATGTGCTGCTGGGCAAAACGCCAAAAATGACCCGTGATGTTGCCAGCCTGAAGGCAAAAGGTGAGGCGCTGGTTCGCGACATTATTTCTGTCGCCGATGCGGTCAACCGCGTACTGCACCTGCCGACGGTGGCAGAGAAAACCTTCCTTGTGACCATCGGTGACCGTTCGGTCACCGGCATGGTGGCGCGCGATCAGATGGTTGGACCGTGGCAGATCCCGGTTGCCAACTGCGCAGTGACCACTGCCAGCCTTGACAGCTACTACGGTGAAGCGATGGCGCTGGGTGAACGTGCGCCGGTTGCGCTGCTGGACTTTGCGGCATCCGGTCGTCTGGCCGTGGGTGAAGCCCTGACGAACATTGCCGCGACTCAGATTGGTCCACTGACGCGCATTAAACTTTCTGCTAACTGGATGGCCGCAGCCGGTCACCCGGGGGAAGATGCGGGCCTGTATGAAGCGGTGAAAGCGGTCGGCGAAGAGCTGTGCCCGGCGCTGGGGATCACCATCCCGGTAGGCAAAGATTCCATGTCGATGAAGACCCGCTGGCAGGAGGGGGCCGAGCAGCGTGAGATGACGTCACCGCTGTCGCTGGTGATCACCGCCTTTGCCCGCGTGGAAGACGTGCGCAAAACCGTCACGCCACAGCTGCAAACCGTCGATAACCGTCTGCTGCTGATCGACCTCGGTAACGGCGCCAATGCGCTGGGTGCCACCGCACTGTCTCAGGTTTATCGTCAGCTGGGTGACAAACCGGCCGACGTGCGTGATGCGAAACAGCTGGCCGGATTCTGGAATGCCATCCAGACGCTGGTTGCCGACGGCAAGCTGCTGGCTTACCACGATCGTTCAGACGGTGGTCTGCTGGTGACGCTGGCGGAAATGGCCTTCACCGGCCACTGCGGCGTTGAGGCTGATATCGCCGCGCTGGGCAGCGACAGCCTGGCGGCATTGTTTAACGAAGAGCTGGGCGCCGTGATTCAGGTTGCCGCAGCAGACTGCGCCGCGGTTGAGCAGGTGTTTGCTGCTAACGGCCTGAGTGACAGCGTGCATGTGCTGGGCCGTGCGGTAGAGGGCGATCGTTTTGTGATCACCTCCGGCGATTCTGCAGTGTACAGCGAAAGCCGCACCACGCTGCGCACCTGGTGGGCAGAAACCACCTGGCAGATGCAGCGCCTGCGCGATAATCCGACCTGTGCTGACCAGGAACACGAAGCGAAGAAAGATAACCGCGATCCGGGTCTGAACGTCAAGCTGACCTTCAGGCCGGAAGAGGACATTGCCGCACCGTTTATTGCGACCGGCGCGCGTCCTAAAGTTGCCGTGCTGCGCGAGCAGGGCGTGAACTCCCACGTTGAGATGGCGGCCGCCTTCCATCGTGCCGGATTTGACGCGGTTGACGTGCATATGAGTGACCTGCTGGCGGGGCGTCGTGGTCTGACCGATGTTCAGGCGCTGGTTGCCTGCGGCGGCTTCTCCTACGGGGATGTGCTGGGTGCGGGCGAAGGCTGGGCGAAGTCGATTCTGTTCAACAGCCGCGTGCGTGACGAGTTCGAAACCTTCTTCCACCGTCCGCAGACGCTGGCGCTGGGCGTGTGTAACGGTTGCCAGATGATGTCTAATCTGCGTGAACTGATCCCGGGTAGCGAAGCGTGGCCGCGTTTTGTACGCAACCAGTCCGAGCGTTTTGAAGCGCGTTTCAGTCTGGTAGAAGTTGCTGCCAGCCCGTCACTGCTGCTGGATGGCATGGTCGGTTCCCGTATGCCAATTGCGGTTTCGCACGGTGAAGGCTTTGTTGAAGTACGTAGCGATGCGCATCTGGCGCAGCTTGAGCAGAAGGGGCTGGTTGCGCTGCGCTTCGTTGATAACTTCGGCAACGTGACTCAGCACTACCCGGCGAACCCGAACGGTTCTCCAAACGGGATCACGGCGGTGACTAACGAAAGCGGTCGCGTAACGATTATGATGCCGCATCCTGAGCGCGTATTCCGCACCGTCAGCAACTCCTGGCACCCGGCCGAATGGGGCGAGGACAGCCCGTGGATGCGTATTTTCCGTAATGCGCGCAAGCAGCTGGGCTGATCGGGCTGATGAGTAGGCGCTGAATCAGCGAACGTTTGCTGGTTTAAAAAGCCACTGTCCTTCGGGATGGTGGCTTTTTTTTCAGTGGGAATGCGGACAGGGCGATGACGGTATCCCGGCCGAAATAAACAGTGTTGCATTTTCCCGACAAACACGCCGAGTGGCTGTCTCCAGATGGCGACATATAACTCCTTGATTTAAATAACACGTTTTGTACATCGCTAAAAGTGTTACTTTCCAGCGACACTTGGCCAGGTTAACCGACCGAATGCGGCGCTGTAAACAGCGATCTCAATCTAAAAAATCACCGTTTTATAATAAGTTAAAACATAAATTGTAAAACTGGCACGATGCTTGCTATAATTCATCCAGCGGCTCATTCACCTGGTTATGACAGCCCTGCGCAAGCGGTCAAGTGCCCATAACGCCCAGAATGACGCACAAAACGGAGCCTGTCGTCCACCACCCCGATAATCGTTCACCGTGTGACGTTATCAAACATCGGACGCAACGTTGAGTTAGGCTCCACCTATTCCGCTTCGCTGCCTGCATGCCGCGTCGCCCGATGGCCGGTTCACTGAACCGGCCATTTTCATTTTACCGCTTCGCTTTCCTCGCCGCCTACTCTCCGTTAGCATCACAGATAACCTGAACAAGAGATCTCCCCGTGAAGAAATGGCGTCTGTTTCCACGATCCCTGCGTCAGCTGGTGCTGATGGCATTTTTACTGGTGTTGCTGCCGCTACTGGTTCTGGCATGGCAGGCCTGGGAAAGCCTGTCCGCGCTCAGCGATCGCGCCGCAGACACCAACCGCACCACCCTGACCGATGTGCGCCGCAGCGAAGCGATGGCGCGTACCGCTCTGGAACTGGAGCGCAGCTATCGTCAGTATTGCGTGTTGGATAATCCGATGCTGCAAAAACTTTACCAAACCCAGCACAGCCGCTATTCGCAAATGCTCGATGCCCATGCGCCGGTACTGCCGGACATTCGCACCTATCAGGCGCTGCGTCAAAACCTCACCCAGCTCAGCCAGATAAAATGTGATAACAGCAGGCCGGTTAAAGCGGCGGCCGGGCAGCTGGAGGCATTTTCCCTCGCAAATGCACAGCTGGTGCAGACTACCCGCGAAGTGGTTTTTTCACGCGGGTTACAGCTACAGCGCGAAATTGCCGATCGGGGACAGTACTTTGGCTGGCAGGCACTGACGCTGTTCCTGCTCAGTCTCGGGCTGGTGGTGCTGTTTACCCGCATGATTATCGGGCCGGTAAAGGCCGTTGAGCGGATGATTAACCGACTGGGAGAGGGGCAGCCCCTTGAGCAGAACCTGATGTTCAGAGGACCGCGCGAAATTCGCTCTCTTGAGCAGCGTATTCTGTGGCTGAGTGAGCGGCTAAACTGGCTTGAGTCTCAACGACATGAATTCCTGCGCCATATTTCGCACGAGCTGAAAACTCCTCTGGCCAGCATGCGTGAGGGGACGGAACTGCTGGCCGATCAGATAGTCGGCCCCCTGACTGCCGACCAGAAAGAGGTCGTCAGCATTCTCAACGACAGCAGCCGCCGTCTGCAAACGCTGATTGAGCAGCTGCTGGACTACAACCGAAAACTGGCCGATGGCCCGCTGCCGCTTGAAGATGTGCCGCTGGCACCGCTGATTGAAACGCTGGTTGCCAGCCATAACCTGACGGCTCGCGCTAAGATGATGCAGACCGATGTCGATCTTCAGCTCGCCAGCTGTCGTGCGGAGCCAACATTGTTACTGCGGGCGATCGATAATCTCTACTCCAATGCTGTACACTACGGCGCAGAATCAGGCCGCATCTGGATACGCAGCCGCCAGCAGGGAGGCCGGGCAATTATTGAGGTGGCCAACACCGGTACGCCAATCCCGGCCGCAGAGCGGGCGATGATCTTCGAACCTTTCTTCCAGGGCAATATGCAGCGGAAGGGGGCCGTTAAAGGCAGTGGGTTGGGACTGAGCATCGCCAAAGACTGCCTGCAGCGTCTGCAAGGCGACCTGCAGCTGGTTGACTGCAAGGAGGCGGATGTCTGCTTCCGTATCGAATTAAATACCACCGCCGGGAATGACTAGTCATGCACTTTTCACGTTTATCTGCACTGTTGTCTCTGGATCGCATCGGCACATTCGCTGCGTTATCCCTGCTGACGTTACTGGTACTTGGCTGTAGTCAGGTGCCGGAAAAAAACAGCAATCTGACGCATGACTCGTTCGGTGAATCTGAACGCCGTGTGGTGGATTTCAAGACCCTATCCTGCGGTGAGGTCTGGGCCTTTAACAGCGGAATGGTACTCAATAATCCGCTTTACTGGCTGCGAGCGATGGACTGTGCCCAGCGCCTGTCACCTGCGGAGGCCCGCGCCGAAGCACGCCGCTGGCCGGCGAATAACTGGCAGAGCCGGTTTAAACAGGCGGTTCTGCTCAGCAACGGTAACGTTACGCCGGTGGAACGCCGTCAGTATCTCCAGCGCCTTGATGACAACAGCTATGACTATCCTGCCGCCGTGCGTCCGCTGCTGGCGCTGTGGCGGGAAGGGCAGGGATCGCTGCTGCAGCTGTCAGCAGAGCGTACGCGCTACGCCACGCTGCAACAGACCAGCGATGCACAGCTGGAAGCGCTGCGCCAGCAGGAAATGACGCTGAGCCAGGAACTGGCGGTGACCCGGCGCAAACTGGATTCCCTGACCGATATCGAACGTCAGCTCTCATCACGGCGCTCGCCTGATGCGGCTGACAGCGGCCACCCGGCGGAGAAATCCACACCGGATGAGGCGATATCTTCCGGCAGTAAATCAGAGGACGATGCGACACCATGATAAAAAAATCAGCCCGTTTGCTGCTGGTAGACGATGATCCCAGCCTGCTTAAACTTCTCGGCATGCGCCTCAGCAGCGAAGGATTTTCCGTGACCACGGCCGAAAGCGGGCCGGAAGCGTTACGGGTACTGGACCGCGAAACCATCGATCTGGCAATCAGCGATTTGCGTATGGATGAAATGGACGGGATGGCGCTGTTTGCCGAAATCCAGAAACGTCATCCCGGCATGCCGGTGATCATTCTGACCGCGCATGGATCGATCCCTGATGCCGTTGCCGCCACGCAGCAGGGTGTCTTCAGCTTTCTGACCAAACCGGTGGATCGCGACGCGCTCTATAAGGCCATCGATGAAGCACTGGCGCATCGGGTGCCGACCACGGACGACACGTGGAGTGAAAATATTGTCACCCGTAGCCCGCTGATGCTGCGTTTGCTGGAGCAGGCGCGCATGGTGGCACACTCGGACGTCAGCGTGCTGATTAACGGCCAGAGCGGAACGGGAAAAGAGATCCTCGCTCAGGCGATCCATGCTGCCAGCCCCCGTGCAGGTCAGGCGTTTATCGCGATTAACTGCGGAGCGCTGCCGGAGCAGCTGCTGGAATCTGAGCTGTTTGGCCATGCGAAAGGGGCTTTTACCGGTGCGGTAAGCAGCCGGGAAGGGCTGTTTCAGGCCGCAGAAGGGGGAACGCTGTTCCTCGACGAAATCGGTGATATGCCTCAGGCGCTGCAGGTCAAACTGCTGCGCGTGCTGCAGGAGCGTAAAGTCCGCCCGCTGGGCAGCAATCGCGACCTGGATATCGACGTGCGCATTATCTCTGCCACCCACCGCGATCTGCCAAAAGCGATGGAGAAAAAAGAGTTTCGTGAAGATTTGTTCTATCGTTTAAACGTGGTCAATTTGAAAATTCCGGCCCTGCATGAAAGGGCTGAAGATATTCCGCTGCTGGCCAACCATTTACTGAAGCAGTCGGCCGCACGGCACAAACCGTTTGTCCGCAGTTTTTCCAGCGATGCCATGCATCGCCTGATGGCCGCCAGCTGGCCGGGCAATGTGCGTCAGCTGGTGAATGTCATCGAACAGTGCGTGGCGCTGACGTCGGCACCGGTGATTGGTGAGGCGCTGGTTGAACAGGCGCTGGCTGGAGAAAATACCGCACTGCCAACGTTTGTGGAGGCACGGAATCAGTTTGAGCTTAACTATCTGCGCAAGCTGCTGCAGATGACCAAAGGCAATGTCACCAATGCTGCCCGAATGGCGGGGCGCAATCGCACTGAGTTTTATAAACTGCTGTCGCGACACGAACTGGACGCTGCCGATTTTAAAGAATAATTTTCAGTGCCGTTTTCACTGGCAATTATGGTAGTTTAGCTGCCTGAAAAAAGAGACAGACCGCGCCGCGTGACCTGTCCGGTGAAGTTACTCATTGATTACCCATCCGTTACCGGAGGGAGAAATAAGGGTCTGCTATGAAAAAGATCGATGCAATTATTAAGCCGTTCAAACTGGATGACGTGCGCGAAGCGCTGGCGGAAGTCGGCATCACCGGGATGACGGTAACGGAAGTGAAAGGTTTTGGTCGTCAGAAAGGCCATACCGAGCTGTATCGCGGTGCTGAATACATGGTCGATTTCCTGCCAAAGGTGAAAATCGAAATTGTCGTGGCTGATGATATTGTCGATACCTGCGTCGATACCATTATGAACACGGCGCAAACCGGTAAAATCGGCGACGGAAAAATTTTCGTGTTTGACGTGGCGCGCGTGGTACGTATCCGCACCGGCGAAGAAGACGAAGAAGCGATCTGATCGCGATTTATGATTCACGCAGCAGGGCCTGATATTTCAGGCCCTGTTCGTTTCAGCATGACAACCGGCGGACGGTGCCGTTACAACGCTTTGTGCGGGCCAAACACCTCATAATGGATCCGGTCCTGCGAGATACCCAGCTGATGCAGCTGTTTCTCAACCCTCTCCATAAACGCCACCGGACCACACAGGTAATATTGCATTGCCGGATCGCTGAGAGCAGACTCCAGCGGCAGCAGATCGATCAGTCCATGCGTGTCAAATTTGTCGTTATCCTCAGCGCCGGGATGGCTGTACCAGATATGCTGGCTAAACCGTGGCAGACGAGCTCCGGTTTCAGTCACCTCTTTGGCAAAAGCGTGGGTGCTGCTGTTATCAGCGGCATGGAACCACTGCACCGTTGACGGGTGTTTGTTGTCGGCCAGCTGATGCAGCATCGCCAGCATCGGCGTCAACCCAACGCCAGCTGAAATCAGCGTGACCGGGGTTTCCGCTGTCACATCAAGGAAGAAATCACCGGCCGGTGGGGCAGCGCGCAGACGCGTGCCCACTTTCTGCTGATGCAGCCAGCTGGAGAGGGTGCCACCCTCTTCATGACGTACGGCAAGGCGATAGCTTTTCCCGTCAGGGGAGCGGGTCAGGGAATACTGGCGGATCTCCCTGTTTTCAAATGACGGGTCGTTGACCCAGAGAGCCAGATACTGTCCGGCGCGATAGTCCGCTACCGGCTGGTTATCAGCCGGAGTCAGTACAAAGCTTTTGATCACCGAACTTTGTGGCGCGATCTCGCTGATTACGAATTCACGCGTTCCCCTCCAGCCTCCGGGCTTCTGCTCGGACAGCTCATAAATCTGCTCTTCACGCTGAATGAAGATCCCTGCCAGCACGCCATAGGCTTTGCCCCAGGCTTCAAGGACCTCTTCGCCCGGATGCAGCAGTTCATCAATACTGGCCAGCAAATGCGTGCCGACAATGTTGTACTGATCTGGTCGGATGGCGAAGCTGGTGTGTTTCTGAGCGATTTTTTCAACGGCAGGGCCGAGCGCCGCCAGATTGTCGATATTGCTGGCGTAGGCACACACGGCATTGAACAGCGCTTCCCGCTGCTGGCCGTTGCGCTGGTTGCTCATATTAAAAATATCTTTCAGTTCGGGATTATGCCTGAACATTCGATCGTAGAAGTGTGCCGTCAGGCGCGGTCCAATTTCGAGGATGGCTGGAATGGTTGATTTGACGGTCGCAATGGTCTGGTTATCTAACATGTGAAGTCCTTATTTTATAACATGTATTTAAAATGCATCTTAAGTCCGTAAAGTGGCATTGTAAATACACCTTTAAGAAAGTGAGTTATTTATCCGTGCTGGTCTTGTGGAATTAGCGGAGAGGCTGTCATCAGACGTTCAGGAAAACTGTGTCATCAATCGCTTACAAAATTGATATGTAAGCCTTGCTGGCTCTGAAGCCAATCGTTTGCGCAAAAAGGCGGTCATGACGCTATTCAACGGCTGGGTAACAGTTTAAACTGTTACCCAACACCCCGAAGTTCCTTATTAAAGTCAGTTGAGTCAGGAGATGCAGATGTTAAAGCGTGATATGAACATTGCCGATTACGATGCCGAATTATGGCAGGCGATGGAGCAGGAGAAAGTGCGTCAGGAAGAGCACATCGAGCTGATTGCTTCAGAAAACTATACCAGCCCACGTGTTATGCAGGCTCAGGGATCCCAACTGACGAATAAATATGCCGAAGGGTATCCGGGAAAACGTTACTACGGCGGCTGTGAGTATGTTGATATTGTTGAGCAGCTGGCCATCGATCGTGCGAAAGCGCTGTTCGGCGCTGACTACGCCAACGTTCAGCCGCACTCCGGCTCACAGGCGAACTTCGCGGTGTATACCGCGCTGCTGCAGCCGGGCGACACTATCCTCGGGATGAACCTGGCGCACGGTGGTCACCTGACCCACGGTTCCCCGGTTAACCTGTCCGGTAAACTCTACAATGTGATCCCTTACGGCATCGATGAAACCGGTAAAATCGACTACAACGAACTGGCCGAACTCGCTAAACAGCACCAGCCAAAAATGATCGTTGGTGGTTTCTCCGCGTACTCCGGCGTGTGTGACTGGGCTAAAATGCGTGAAATCGCAGACAGCGTAGGCGCATACCTGTTCGTCGATATGGCCCACGTTGCTGGCCTGATCGCGGCTGATGTTTACCCTAACCCGGTTCCTCATGCGCACATCGTGACCTCTACCACCCACAAAACCCTGGCGGGTCCACGCGGTGGTCTGATCCTGGCTCAGGGCGGCGATGAAGATTTTTACAAGAAGCTGAACTCGGCGGTCTTCCCAGGTGGTCAGGGTGGTCCTCTGATGCACGTTATCGCGGGTAAAGCGGTAGCATTCAAAGAAGCGATGGAGCCAGAGTTCAAAACCTACCAGCAGCAGGTGGCGAAAAATGCGAAGGCGATGGTAGAAGTGTTCCTGGCGCGCGGTTACAACGTAGTTTCTGGCGGTACGCATAACCACCTGTTCCTGCTGGACCTGGTTGACAAAAACCTGACCGGTAAAGAAGCCGATGCCGCACTGGGCCGCGCGAACATCACCGTCAACAAGAACAGCGTGCCGAACGATCCGAAGAGCCCGTTCGTGACTTCCGGTATCCGCATCGGTTCTCCGGCCGTGACCCGTCGCGGTTTTAAAGAAGCTGAAGTGCGTGAGCTGGCGGGTTGGATCAGCGATATTCTCGACAACATCAACGATGAAGGCGTGAGTGAGCGCGTGAAGAAGCAGGTCCTGGATATCTGCGCCCGCTTCCCGGTGTACGCATAATTCTTCACCAGTAATTTACTGCGAGTCGTCGCACAAATAACGGGGCACAGTGTGCCCCGTTATTTTTTTATCCCGCCACACCGTGTAGAGTGCTGTCGACACTTTTTCTGTCGGATGGAACATGACAATACGATCGACATACTGGCTGGGGCTGGCTTACTTCACTTATTTCTTTACCTACGGTGTCTATCTGCCATTCTGGAGCGTCTGGCTGGAAGGGAGCGGCATGAAGCCCGAACAGATAGGCCTGCTGCTGGGCTGCGGTATGATCGCCCGCTTTACGGGCAGCCTGCTGATTGCTTCCCGCGTCTCCAATCCTTCTCACCTGGTGAGTGCGCTACGCCTGCTGGCGTTGATTACCTTGCTGTTCGCCCTGGGATTTTGTTTTGGATCGCAGTGGCTCTGGCTGCTGATCGTCATGGTGGGCTTTAACCTGGTATTTTCACCGCTGGTGCCGCTGAGCGATGCGCTGGCTGCCACCTGGCAGCGACAAATCGCCTTGCCTTACGGACCGGTACGGCTGTGGGGATCGCTGGCTTTTGTGATCAGCTCGGCGCTGACCGGCGTGCTGGTCAATCAGTTCTCCTGGCAGGCTGTCCTGATAATGCTGTGCGCAGGCTGTGGCGCCATGCTGGGTGGCATGCTGCTACGTCCGGCCGTGATGCCGCAGGGCACCGTGAAGCAGGGCAGTCATGCAGGCTGGCAGATGTGGCTGGCGATGCTGCGTGAGAATTCCGTCTGGCGGTTTATGCTGTGCGTCACGCTCATGCAGGGGGCGCATGCTGCGTACTATGGCTTCAGTGCGATCTACTGGCAGCAGGCTGGCTATTCGGCCAGCGTAGTGGGCTATTTGTGGTCGCTGGGCGTGGTGGCTGAAATCGTTATCTTTGCCTCCAGCAACCGGCTTTTCCGCCGCTGGCGCGCACGAGACCTGCTGCTGCTCTCCGGCGTGTCGGCTCTGGTTCGCTGGAGTCTGATGGCCACCACGACAGACCTGGGGTGGTTGATTGTGGCGCAGATCCTGCACTGCGGCAGCTTCACCCTTTGCCATCTGGCGGCGATGCGCTTTATTGCCTGCCGGGAGGGCGCAGAAGTGATTCGACTGCAATCCCTTTACTCAGCGCTGGCGATGGGCGGCGGTATTGCCATTATGACCATGGTCTGTGGCGTGCTGTATCAGCATTTGCACGGCGATGTCTTCTGGGTAATGGCTCTGCTGGTGGTGCCGGCGCTGTTCCTGCGGCCAAAAGTCCATTAGCTATGACTCCAGCAGTGCGCGAATGCTGCGCTGCTGGTGTTCCCCCAGCGGCAGCTCCGCGTGGAACAGCGGAGGTGAAAACAGTGGCAGCGTGGTGACGTACGGGGTGATCACCAGAGCAATTCCTTTGGGGGCGCTGTTACGCTGGTAATCATCCACCGTCAGGTATTTGATATTCAACGGCAGCAGCGTCAGCTCGCGCAGCTGCTGTTCAACGCAGCGTTCCAGTTCGCTGTCGCAGCCGGTCAACAGCAGCACCTGTTTTTCATGCAGCGCGTTTTCCTGCACCAGCCAGGCGCCAAAGATGATGGCAATCAGCCCCTGTTCTTCTTCAGAAAATGACAGTGAGAACTGCTGTTCAAATTCAACCAGGGCAGCGCGCGTTGTTCGCAGCAGGCGTGGATACTGTCGGGCGACGTCTTCCACCAGCGTATGATCAATGCCCACGGCAAACTGTACGCGCTCCAGCGCCTGCGCCAGATGGCTGAAAAGCTGGGCACACAGCTCGTCGTGGCAGCGGAACTGCATACCTGACAGATGCTGAAAGCGTAAAATAAGCTGTTTAACTGCCAGCAGGAGCCGGGACTCATATTCGCCAACCGGCTGGCTGATGTCAGGGATATGCAGCTGGCTGAACAGCATTGCCAGTGGAATCGCATCATCTGCTGAGGTTTGTTGATAGCCCTGCCGGTGCCAGCATCGCAGGATCTCCTGCGCCAGTGCGTACTCCATTTTTGCACTCAGCCAGCTGACCTGCTCAGGCGTAAAATCCACCAGGCAGTGATGGGCGAGCGAGTACTGCAGGTAAACCTGCAAAAAGTGGCGATCGCGGACGTTGAATTCCCGCGTTAGCTGCCGGGAGCAGTGCTGGATCAGCGCCTGTAAATTATGTTCATCATACAGCGCCTTACTGACCTCATTACGCTGCAGGTGTTGCCTGATCATGGGAGTAAAATAGTTGCCGACAAAATCAGGGGAGAGCCGCAGTGCCCGGCGTAAGCCGTGCAGCAGACAGAGGCGCTGGTTAAGCTGCGCGCCGCTTAGCCTGATCGCTCCCTGTTGATCCTGTTCGATGATCAGCTGGTGATAACGCTGGATCTCCAGCGAAACCTCCGCTATATCTTGCCGGGCAACCGTGTCTTCCACACCGTTCAGCTGGCAGTACATATCCAGCGTAACGGCAGGTTCAGGAAGACAAAGCATGAGAATGAGGTGGCAGCGCCGTTGCTGACGGGAAAAAACAGAGGTTTGTGGTGAGTCTTCACTCGTCATCTGCGCTCCCGCGAAAGGTTTATTGTGTTAATCCTAGTCTGACTCCCTGCGGCTGTGGAGAGTATGCGGACATTTATTCGGCGCTTTTAAAGACAGGTCACAAAAATAATTAGGAAATCCTGAAATGGGGTTGAATTTGTTACGTTATAACAGATACATTGCTGGGCTGATGCTGGCCCTGGGGTCAGTGCCGTCAGCGTGGTCGCACCCGCACAGCTTTATTGATATGCAGACCACTCTGCTGCATCAGGGTAATAACATCACCGGGCTGAAAATGCGCTGGGTGATGGATGAAATCACCTCCGCTGATCTGCTGTACGACGCCGGCGATGCCAAACCGGACTCGGTTATCTGGAAGAAACTGGCGGCGGAAGTGATGGCAAACGTGCTCGGGCAGCACTATTTCACCGAGTTCTGGCATCAGAAACAGCCGGTTAAATTTGAGAATCTGCCGCCGGAGTATCACCTGTCGCGGCAGGGTCACCGGGCCGTGCTGGAATTTGTGCTGCCGCTGGCTCATCCGCAGCCCCTTAAGGGCCAGCGCTTTGTTTTCTCTACTTTCGATCCAACCTACTTTGTTGATATGTACTACGACTCGGAAAAATCGTTGAAAATCCCGGATGAGCTGGCGAAAACGTGCCAGTTTGAGCTAAAAACGCCAAAACCCGATGCCTCTGTGCAGGCATATGCGCTGTCGCTGGATAAAGCCGACGCGCCGGCGGAAGAAATGGATCTGGGTCGCCAGTTTGCCCAGACGGTAACGCTGGTATGTCAGTAAACATCCTGCCAACCTCAACCCGCCGTTGGCGGCAGCTGTGGCCGCTGTATCTGCTGATGATGGCTCTGCTGGCCTGTGCGCTGCTGGTGTGGCAATTCTGGCCACAAATCCTGCTACAAAGCATTCTCTGGCAGAAAAGTTTGCACCAGCAGATGACCGTGCTGCTTCAGCAGGTTGCCAGCCACCCTCATCAGGCGGGAGTGACGCTGATGGGATTCAGCCTGCTGTACGGCATTTTACACGCGCTGGGGCCGGGACACGGTAAAGTGGTGATCGCGACCTTCCTTGCCACCCATCCCACCCGGATAAAAACCAGCCTGCAGCTGACCCTGATAGCGGCGGTAGTGCAGGGTGGTGTGGCTATCGTGCTGGTCACTGCGATGCTGGTGGTGCTGAAGCTCTCTTCGCGGCAGCTGCATCTCAGTAGCTACTGGCTGGAAAAATGCAGCTACCTGCTGGTGGCTGGTCTGGGATTATGGCTGTGCTGGCGTGCAGGCAGGAAACTGCTGCATGTGCTGCGCGCTTCCGGTAAACCCCGTGGGCTGACCATTCACCGAATTCTGCCCGCCGATCATCAGCACAGTGAAAGCTGCGGCTGCGGGCATCAGCACGTACCGGATAACGCGCAGCTGGCGGCAGCCGTAGGCTGGAAAACCAAAAGTCTGGTGGTGCTGTCGATGGGGATGCGCCCCTGTTCCGGCGCGATTATGATGCTGCTGTTCTCAAAGGTTATCGGGGTCTACGCATGGGGCGTGCTGTCGGCGATAGCCATGGCGCTGGGTACGGCGCTGACCGTGTCCGCCATGGCGCTGCTGGTGCAGATATCAAGGATACTGGCGCTGCGCCTCAGCCGTGATCGTCCCGCTGCGGGCTGGCAGAAGGTGGCGCTGAACTGCCTGGCACTGAGCGGAGGGATCCTGCTGCTGATGGCGGGGATCGTACTGTGGCTGAGCGCACAGCCGGACATTCCTGGCGGCATCCGCCCGCTGTTTTCCCGTTAAGCGGCAGGAATAAAAAAGGCCGATTTCAAATCGGCCTTTTTTAGTGAGACGGGTAAAAATTAACGCTTCAGCGCTTCGCTCAGCTCATCACGCATGCTGGCCAGGATAGCTTTCACCACGCGCGGGTTACCGGCAACAACGTTTCCTGAAAGCATATAACCGTGTGCGCCAACAAAGTCGGTGACCAGTCCACCCGCTTCACGAACCAGCAGTTCACCGGCGGCAAAATCCCATGGCTTCAGGCCGATTTCGAAATAACCATCAACGCGACCCGCTGCGGTGTAGGCCAGGTCCAGCGCGGCGGAACCGGTACGGCGAAAATCTGCACACTGGGTGAACAGTTTGCCGACGATATTGATGTAAGGGGTGGCGTGCTGCTTCACCTTGAACGGGAAACCGGTCGCCAGGATGGTGCCATCCAGGTCGCGAGCGGTGCTGCCGCGCAGGCGGTAGCCGTTAAGCTGTGCGCCCTGGCCGCGAACGGCGCTGAACAGTTCATTACGCATTGGATCGTAAACTACTGCCACTTCGGTGCGGCCTTTAATGCGCACGGCGATAGAAACAGAGAAGTGGGGCAGGCGTTTAATGAAGTTGGTGGTGCCATCCAGAGGGTCGATAATCCACTGTATATCCTGGTCTTCACCGGCTAACTCACCACTTTCTTCAGTAATAATGGTGTGTTTCGGGTAAGACTTGCGAATCACCTCGATAATCTGGCGTTCCGCTTCACGGTCAACATTAGTCACAAAGTCGTTGCTGCCTTTCTGGCTGGCTTCGACTGCGTCCGGGGTTTCATAGTTCTTGGCAATTACGTTTCCGGCCTTGCGCGCAGCGCGCACGGCGATGTTGAGCATCGGATGCATGTAGTGTCGTCTCACTGGATGTTAAAGAACGGTATCTCTTACGACCGCCAGCCTGCCGGTGTGTTGGCCGCCGCAGTAGTTGGATATAAAACGGCGCATACTATAGCAGGGAGAACGGCAAATGTCCTGAAAATATGATAGCATCACTGAATTATTCCTCATATCTGACACTCTCATGCTGCAAAATATCCGAATCGTACTGGTCGAAACGTCCCACACCGGCAATATGGGCTCTGTCGCCCGCGCCATGAAAACGATGGGTTTAACCAACCTTTATCTGGTCAACCCGCTGGTTAAGCCTGACTCCCAGGCGATTGCGCTGGCCGCCGGCGCCAGCGATGTGATTGGCAACGCCACTCTCGTCGATACCTTTGATGAAGCAATAGCGGGTTGCAGTCTGGTGGTGGGCACCAGCGCGCGATCCCGCTCGCTGCCGTGGCCGATGCTGGATCCGCGTGAATGCGGTCTGAAAAGCGTGGAGGAGGGGAAGCAGGCTCCGGTCGCGCTGGTCTTTGGCCGCGAACGCGTTGGTCTGACCAATGAAGAGTTGCAAAAGTGCCACTACCACGTGGCGATTGCTGCCAATCCTGAATACAGCTCGCTGAATCTGGCGATGGCCGTTCAGGTGATTACCTATGAAGTGCGTATGGCCTGGCTGCAATCTCAGGAAACAGAAACCGACGACGTGACCGAATCGCCTTATCCGCTGGTGGACGATCTTGAGCGTTTTTACCAGCACATGGAGAAGATGATGGTGTCCAGCGGCTTTATCCGCGAGGCAACACCGGGTCAGGTGATGAGCAAAATGCGCCGCCTGTTCACCCGCGCCCGGCCGGAAAAAGATGAGCTCAACATCCTTCGAGGGATGCTTTCATCCTTTGAAAAAAAGCGGGAAAATTGATTATTTAATTTTAAATCAACGGCGTAATACCTGAGTAAAACACCAGGTTAAATACTTGAGTGTTTTACCAGGTTAAATACTTGACCAATTTAGTCGGGAATGGCAGACTGGCGTCCATATTTTGTTAACGCCCGCCCAGGGTTATCACCGAGGTTGTAAAGCCATGAGACTGACATCCAAAGGCCGTTATGCCGTTACCGCTATGCTTGATGTTGCACTGCACTCTCACCAAGGTCCGGTCCCTTTAGCGGATATTTCTGAGCGTCAGGGTATCTCCCTTTCTTATCTTGAGCAGCTGTTTTCTCGTCTGCGCAAGCATGGTCTGGTTGCCAGCGTACGGGGCCCGGGTGGGGGTTATATGCTGGGTAAAAGTTCTGATGCGATCGCGGTTGGCGCAGTCATTACTGCCGTTGACGAATCCGTCGATGCCACCAAATGTCAGGGCAAAGAAGGCTGTCAGGGCGGTGAACGCTGCCTGACGCACGTGCTGTGGCGCGATCTGAGCGAGCGCATCAGCGACTTCCTGAACAACATTACGCTGGCTGAGCTGGTGAACAACCAGGAAATCCTGGAAGTTGCCGATCGCCAGAACAGTAACGACATTCGTCGCGGACCTAACGGTCGCGTGCACGAAACCATTAACGTTAATCTGCGCGCCTGATCCTCGTTGAGCAGAGCCCACTGAGCGTCGTGCAGATTTGCCTTCCTGAGCTTTCAGACTGTCGTCCGGTCACCGCGGCTGAAAGCTCAGCGAAAACATGTACGGAGCTTAACGCGCAATGAAACTACCGATTTACCTGGATTACTCTGCCACTACGCCAGCCGATCCTCGCGTTGCTGCGAAGATGATGCAGCATCTCACCTTTGATGGAACCTTCGGTAATCCGGCCTCGCGCTCCCACCGTTTTGGCTGGCAGTCAGAAGAGGCCGTCGATGTCGCCCGCAACCAGGTTGCCGAACTGCTCGGCGCCGATCCCCGTGAAATCGTCTTTACCTCCGGTGCCACCGAAGCCAATAACCTGGCGATTAAAGGTGCCGCTGAGGCAAATCAGGCGAAAGGCCGCCATATTGTTACCTGCACCACGGAACATAAAGCCGTATTAGACACCTGCGCCCAGCTTGAACGCGAAGGCTACAGCGTCACCTGGCTCAATCCACGGTCTGATGGCGTTATCGATCTTGCCCAGCTGGAATCGGCGCTGCGTGATGACACGCTGCTGGTGTCAATTATGCACGTCAACAACGAAACCGGCGTGATTCAGGACATCGCCGCCATCGGCGAGCTGTGTCGTTCCCGCGGGAGCCTGTTTCATGTTGATGCGACCCAGAGCGTGGGAAAATTGCCGATCGATCTTGGCACGCTGAACGTCGATTTAATGTCCGTTTCCGCGCATAAACTTTACGGCCCTAAAGGCATTGGTGCACTTTACGTTCGCCGCAGACCGAAGGTGCGTATTGACGCGCAGATCCACGGCGGGGGCCACGAGCGCGGCATGCGTTCCGGTACGCTGCCGGTGCATCAGATCGTCGGCATGGGCGAAGCCTATCGCATTGCGAAAGAAGAGATGGTCGAAGAAATGTCTCGCCTCGCCTCTCTGCGTGCGCGTCTCTGGACGGGCATCGGTGGAATTGAACAGGTTCATCTTAACGGTTCGTTTGAGCACGGCGCACAAAATATCCTGAACGTCAGCTTTGGCTACGTTGATGGCGAAGCGCTGATTATGATGCTGAAGGATCTTGCTGTTTCATCCGGTTCGGCCTGCACATCAGCCAGCCTGGAGCCTTCTTACGTGCTGCGCGCAATGGGGCTGAGCGACGATCTCGCCTACAGTTCACTGCGATTCTCGCTCGGGCGTTTCACCACCGCCGAAGAGATTGACTATGCGATCGCGCTGATTGTGAAGTCCATTGCACGCCTGCGTGAGGTCTCTCCCCAGTGGGCAGCGTTTAAAGCATCAGGCGCGGCTGCTGCCAGCTAGTCGATAGCCTACAGAAACCTGTTTTGCCAACGGGCCGAATGAATCATTCGGCCCGTTTCACATTCTGCATAAAAGCCCGGCTGAAAGCATACGGTGAAAACATCTTTTTCGCATTTCTGTTAGTCTGGTGCGTCGATTTTGAATAGCATCTGTCCTGCGGCAAATCGCAGAGGCCGGGGATCTCCGGTCCATGACGTGAAAAAGTGATAAGGAGCCATGCGATGACCACCTCTGTTATGAACATTACCCTGTCAACGGCTGCGGCCGATCCGCGCTGGGGCGAAAAAGCGATTCTTACCAGCAACGACAGCGGAATGACGATCCATCTTACCGGCAAAGATGCGCAGACCACGATCCAGCGCGCCGCAAGAAAAATTGGCGGGCAGGGGATCCGCCATATCAGCCTGAGCGGTGACGGCTGGGATCTGGAAAACAGCTGGGCATTCTGGCAGGGCTATCGTGCACCGAAAGGGGCGCGCCAGGTGGAGTGGGCAACGTTGAATGACGCGGATAAAAAAGAACTGGACAGCCGCCTGAAGATCGTTGACTGGGTGCGCGACACTATCAATATGCCCGCTGAAGAGTTGGGGCCAGAGCAGCTGGCAACCCGCGCGGTAGACCTGCTGTGTGATATTGCCTGCGACAGCGTCAGTTACCGCATCACCAAAGGCGAAGATCTCCGCCTGCAAAATTATGCCGGACTGCATACCGTCGGGCGCGGTTCTTCCCGCAGTCCGGTGCTGCTGACGCTGGATTTCAATCCGACGGGCAAAGAAGATGCACCGGTCTTCGCCTGTCTGGTGGGTAAAGGCATTACTTTCGATACCGGTGGCTACAGCCTGAAGCAGAGCGGTTTTATGGACTCCATGAAGTCGGATATGGGCGGCGCTGCAACCCTGACCGGCGCACTGGCACTGGCGATTACCCGTGGCCTGGATAAGCGCGTGAAGCTGATCCTCTGCTGCGCGGATAACATGGTCAGCGGCAATGCCTTCAAGCTTGGCGACATTATCCACTACCGTAACGGCAAAACCGTTGAGGTTATGAACACGGATGCAGAAGGCCGGCTGGTTCTGGCCGATGGACTGATAGACGCCAGTGCACTGAAGCCAGAACTGATCGTCGATGCCGCCACCCTGACCGGTGCGGCGAAAACCGCGCTGGGTAATGATTATCACGCGCTGTTCAGCTTTGACGATGCGCTGGCGCAGTCGCTGTTAAACTGTGCGGAAAAAGAGGGCGAACCGTTCTGGCGTCTGCCGCTGGCCGAGTTCCACCGTAGCCACCTGCCGTCAAACTTTGCTGACCTCAACAACATCGCCAGCCCGGCACACTCCGCCGGTGCCAGCACCGCGGCGGCTTTCCTCTCACACTTTGTCAGCGACTATCAGACCGGCTGGCTGCACATTGACTGCTCTGCCACCTACCGCAAAGGCGCGGTGGATCAGTGGTCTGCTGGCGCTACCGGTTTGGGTGTGCGCACTGTCGCTAACCTGCTGCTCAGCCACCAATAATGGCAATCGGGCGGTTCCTCTGCGAGCCGCCCGCTAACATATGGCCTCTAACGAAAAGAACATCAAGATGAACGAACTTAACCCGCGCCTTGAAGAGGTGCTGAAGCTGGCTGCTGGTGAACCGGCACATCGCCCTGAGTTTTTCTCCCTGCTGTTGGATGCCAGCGTTGTGGTACCGGGCGAAAGTGCCCAGATGAATTCTGGTATTGATGCCAGCACGCCGGTTGATTTACAGCACTGGGAAAAAGACGACGGCACCAGCGTCATTCCCTGCTTCACCTCCGTTCGTGCGCTGGAGCAGGCGGTGAGCGGCGAACAGGCTTATCTGGTGATGCCGGTGCGTACGCTGTTTGAAATGACTCTGGGTGAAACGCTGTTCCTGAATCCTAAGCTGCCGGAAGGGAAGGAGTTTTCGCCGCGTGAAGTTGCCGATTTACTGGGTGAACACGGTAATGCACTCAGCCAGCAGACCGTGCTGGAAGGGGGAACCCCACTGCTGCTGTCGGAAATCGCCGAGCCGCCGGCACAGATGATTGACTCGCTGACGCAGCTGTTTGCCAAATATAAATCAGTGCGCCGTGCCTGGGTGGCTCACATCCGTGAAAGTGCCGACCAGACGGCGAATTTGCTGATTGGCATTGAGGCCGAGGGCGACATTGAGACGATCATCCAGGCTGCGGGAAGCGTGGCAACGGATACGATGCTGGAAGATGAACCTGTTGATATCTGTCAGGTTGTTGACGGTGATAAGGGCATCAGCCACTTCTTTATCGCGCATATCAAACCGTTCTATGAACGGCGCTGGGGCAGCTTTCTCCGCGACTTCAAAGTGGTTAATCTCTGATTTTACACATGAAAAAGGCGACCGGTCGGGTCGCCTTTTTGCCGAAGCGCGAAAGGGATTTACAGCGAATCGTTGACGATGGGCAGATCGTTGCGGCTGCCCCATTCTCCCCACGAACCGTCATACAGCGTCACCTCCTTCGCCCCCAGGCTGGTCAGCGCCAGAATCACCACCACTGCCGTGACGCCGGAACCACAGCTGGCGATAACCGGCTGTGTCGGATCGACCCCCTGCTGGCTGAAGACAGCACGCAGTTCTGCGGCGGGTTTCAGCTGGCCATCGCTCACCAGGCTGTTCCACGGCACGTTCAGGCTGCCGGGAATACGGCCCCGGTGCAGCCCCGGACGGGGTTCATCCACCTCACCGTGGAAGCGGTTTGCCGCGCGGGCATCCACAATCTGCGCACCGCCTTCGTGGCTGACCAGCAGCACATCGGTCACGCGTTTTACCCGATCGCTCTCAGTGACTTTCGCGTCAAAATCCCCTTCAGGCAGCGTAACCTCACCGCTTTCCAGCGGCAGATTTGCTTTCTGCCATCCTGCCAGTCCGCCGGCCAGAATCGACACCTGTTCCGCGCCAAAATAGTTCAGCATCCACCAGGCGCGCGGCGCCGAAAACAGATTGCCTTCGTCATAAACCACCAGATGTTTATCTGCGCTGACGCCCAGTTCGCGCATCGCAACGGCGAACGCTTCCGCACGCGGTAGCATATGCGGCAGGGCACTGCTGTGATCGGACAGCGCCTCAATATCAAAGAATGGCGCAGAGGGAAGATGGGCTGCCCGGTACTCCGCGGCGACATCACGCGTCAGTTCCTGGCCCGGTGGCAGCAAGCGCGCATCCAGAACCTGAACGTTTTCATCGGCAATATGCTCCGCCAGCCACTCGGCGGTCACAAACAGGGAGGGAATCGTCATAGCGTCCTCATCGTTGACATTGTTTTGCTGAGTGTCAGCGATTTTATCCTCTATCACAAGGGTAAATCCTGGTACTGCGAGACGGCTGGCAAAATACGCACGTGAGAGAATAGATATTGTGCAGATTACCCATTACTATTTCAGAGAAATTGTAACACGGATTGACGGTCACCCCTGATGCAGAGGCCAGGCAAGGGAGCTGTCAGAATAAATGCTTAATGGAACGTAAGGTCGGTTCTGATGGATGTGCTCAGGTTGCTACTGCGTCTGCCTTTTCTGCTACTTAAGAGCATTGGCTGGCTGATTTCCCGAGTGCTGAGACTGCTGGGGCGTGTTCTGCGGCCGCTGCTCGGTGAAATTAACTGGCGCGCTCCGCGCTGGGCTGTAGCGTTTGGCCGGGGATTGACCCGCCTGGAGCAGGGCACGCTCCGTCATCCCGTCATCATCAGCCTTGTGCTCATCCTGCTGCTGGGCAGTGCAGCGGCGACCTGGTACGGCTGGAATCTGTGGCAAAACCGCCCGCAGCCGATCGACGTTGCGCCGATTGTGGTCCAGCCGGCCCACGCTGAGGCCGCTGACCCGCAGGCTCTGGATTACCAGGCGTCAAACCTTTCTCCGCAGCCTTTGACCCTGAGCTTTGACACCTCTGCTGCCCCGATCGAGCGGGTGGGGAAAACCGTTGATAAAGGCATCAGTATAAAACCCGCGCTGGAGGGCGAATGGAAATGGTCCGACGCGCAGACGCTCGTTTTCACACCGAAAGCCCCGCTGCCGCTGGGGGCGAGCTATCAGGTGGACCTGAATCCGAAGGTGATGCTGGCCCCACAGGTCAGTCTGGCACAAACCCGTTACCACTTCAGCGTACCTGCTTTCGACTATCAGCCCGGTGAAGCGGAGTATTACCAGGATCCGCAGAATCGCGGCCAGCACAGCGCCATTTTCAATCTGCGTTTTACCGCGCCAGCCAATACGGCAAGCGTGGAGAAGCAGCTTTCTGTGGGCGTTGCCAGCGCAAAAGGACAGGCAGAAAAGCCGCTGAAATTCACCGTCAACTGGGATGAGAAAAAGCTTAACGCCTGGGTTCGCTCCGAACCGCTGGTGGCGATGGACCACGGTGGCGTGGTGCATCTGAAAATCGCAGAGCCGCTAAAATCGTCTCTGCCGGGCAACAGCATAAAGCGCAAGGGTGAAAGCTGGGTCAGCGTACCCGGCCTTTACAGCCTGAGCGTCAGTGACGTCAGCGCGCAGGTGGTTGATAAGCCCGGTAGCCAGAGTGAAAGGGCGCTGATCGTCGGCTTCAGCGATGCGGTCGCCGATAAACAGGTTGGCAAGGCGGTCAGGGCCTGGCTGCTGCCGCAGCGGGATCCGCGTGCTGAGGCAAAAAATGAGGACGAAAGTGAGTTCACCACGTGGAGCCTCGAAAATATTGATCGTACCGTTTTACAAAAGTCGCCGCTGTTACCGTTGAGCCTTAACGCTGCGGAAGAGGATTATCAGCCGCAGTTCAGTTTCCGGTTTGATGCGCCAGCGCAGCGCTATCTGCTGGTGCAGATAGATACGGTCGTCACCTCCAGCGGCGGCTTTAAGCTGCCGCAAAAAGTCTGGCAGGTGGTGCAGGTGCCCGACTATCCGCAGATGCTGAACTTTGCGGTGCAGGGGGCACTGCTGCCGGTGAATGGCGACAAGCATATCAGCGTTGCGGCGCGCAACGTACCTGGAATGAGACTGGATATCAAACGGGTGATCCCGAGCCAGCTTCAGCACATTGTTTCCTTCAAGAGCCGCGAATTTGCCTCCGCTGATTTTAACCGGCTGAACGATGAGTATTTTACCGAGCACTTCCGCTATCAGACGGCGATCGGCAATCAGCGTCCAGGTGAAGTCAGCTATCAGGGCATCGATCTTTCGCGCTACCTCTCTACCGACAGCGCATCCCATCGCGGGGTGTTCCTGCTCTCCCTCACGCCGTGGTCGCCGCAGCAAAAGGATCCGCAGCCGGGGGAAGAGGAGTATCAGGAGGATGAGGATGCGCCGGACATCGGTGATTCGCGTTTCGTGGTGGTCACCGACCTCGGCATTATTGCCAAACGCGCGCAGGACAGGTCCCGTGACCTGTTCGTACAGTCGATCAGCAGCGGCCAGCCGGTAGCGGATGCGCAGGTTTCCGTGGTGGCAAAAAATGGTGAAAAGCTGCTTTCCCGCCGGACGGACGATGATGGTCACGTCCGCTTCCCGCCGCTTGAAGCCTACACCAACGAGCGCCAGCCGATAATGTTCCTGGTGGAAAAAGAGGGTGACGTGTCGTTCCTGCCCAGTGGACGAGACAACGATCGCGGCCTCGACTTCTCGCGTTTTGATGTTGACGGTGAAGCCTCCCCGGAGGATGCACGCACCCTCAGCAGCTACCTGTTCTCCGATCGCGGCGTTTATCGCCCCGGCGATACCTTTAATATTGGTCTGATCACCCGCGCAGCCGACTGGTCGGTGCCGCTTGATGGTATTCCGGTCAGGGCAGAGATTCACGACCCGCGCGACAAGCTGATGCGTACCGTGCCGCTGACGCTTAACGCCAGCGGTTTTAATGAACTGAGCTTTACCACTGACGAAAACGCCCCTACCGGCGAATGGACTGTCTATCTCTACCTGCCCGGAAAAGATGATGATTCTACCCGCCTGCTGGGCAGCACGGCGGTGAATATCAAAGAATTCGAGCCGGATCCGTTAAAGGTTAAGCTGTCGCTGACGCCGGACCGGCATTCGGGCTGGGTCAAACCCGACGAACTGAAAGCCAGCATTGATGTGCAGAATCTGTTTGGTACTCCGGCTCAGGGGCGGCGTGTGGCGTCAAAGCTGACGCTGCGACCGGTCTATCCTGCCTTCGACCGCTATCCCGACTATGCCTTCTATGAAGCGCGTCCGGGCGGTGAAGGATTTGAAACCGAGCTGCAGGACAGCACAACGGACGATCGGGGAGCGGCCAGCATCGCGCTGGATCTCAGCGGCTGGCAGGATGCCACCTGGCAGCTACAGCTGCTGTCTGAGGCTTTTGTTGCCGGCGGGGGGCGTTCCGTTGCGGCAACGGCGCGGACGCTGGTTTCACCCTGGGACTATCTGGTGGGCTTCAAGCCGGACGGCGATCTTGGCTTTATCCGGCCGGGGACATCGCGCACTGTGGATCTGCTGGCGATTGACCCATCGCTTGCGCCGATAGCGCTCGATGGCCTCAGGCTGGAACTGCTGGAGCAAAAATACCTGTCGGTGCTGACGCGGCAGGAATCCGGAGTGTATAAATATCAGTCGAAGCTGAAGGAAATTCCGGTCAGTGAGAGCAGGCTTGCGCTGGCGGCATCCGGCACCCCCTTAGCGCTGATGACTGACCGGCCGGGTGACTATGTACTGGTAGTGAAAAATGGGAAGGGCGATGTGCTCAACCGCATCGCCTACAGCGTCACCGGCGATGCCAATATCAGTCGCTCTCTGGATCGTAATGCCGAGTTGAAGCTGAAGCTCGATCGCGGTGAGTATCAGCCGGGCGATGAGATAGAAGTGGCGATCAACGCGCCCTATACCGGTAGCGGGCTGATCACCATCGAGCGCGAAAAGGTCTACAGCTGGCAGTGGTTCCATACCACAACCACCAGCTCAGTGCAGAAGATCCGCATCCCTGCCGGGCTGGAGGGCAATGCCTATATCAACGTGCAGTTTGTGCGTGATATCAACTCAGATGAAATCTTTATGAGCCCGCTCAGCTACGGCGTAATGCCGTTTAAAATCAGTAACCAGGCGCGGAAAAATGCGCTGGCGCTGAGCGTGCCGGAGGTGATTAAACCAGGGGATAACCTTCCGATCGTTGTCACTACCGACGGCCCGCAGCAGGTGGCGGTCTTTGCGGTGGATGAAGGGATCCTGCAGGTGGCGCGCTATCGTCTGACCGATCCGCTGGACTATTTCTTCCGTAAGCGTGAGCTGAACGTGGAAAGTTCGCAGATCCTTGACCTGATCCTGCCGGAATTCAGCAAGCTGATGTCGCTGACTTCCGCACCGGGCGGTGACGACGGGCAGGGCCTGGATCTGCATCTGAATCCGTTTAAACGCAAGCGCGACAAGCCGGTGGCATTCTGGTCCGGCATTACCAGCGTGAACGGGCAGGCGCAGTTTACCTATCCGGTACCGGATTACTTCAACGGTAAAATTCGCGTGATGGCGATTTCAGCCACCGCCGCAAAAATCGGCAAGGCCCAGGCCACCACCACCGTGCGCGATAACTTTATCCTGACGCCGAACGTTCCGGCGATGGTAGCGCCGGGGGATGAGTTTGACGTCAGCGTCGGCGTCAGCAACAACCTTGAAGAACAGGGCGATGCGGCGCTGCCCGTCACGCTCAGCGTAACGCCACCCGCGCAGCTGGAGGTGGTTGGCAGCGCGCAACAGTCCCTGTCGCTGGCCGCGAAACACGAAGGGGTGGCAACCTTCCGCCTGCGGGCGAAAGCCGCACTGGGCGATGCGCCACTGGTGTTCCGCGCCGGCTACGGCGACAAAACCAGCCAGCGAACGCTGAGCACCTCGGTGCGTCCGGCGATGCCGTATCGTATTCAGTCGGTTATGGGCCGGATGAGCGGCAGCCAGCAGCAGGTGGATAACCTGCGTCAGATGTTTGATGCCTATGCGCAACGTCAGGCGGCGGTGTCGTATTCTCCACTGGTGCTGACCCGCGGGCTGGCGCGCTATCTGTCCGATTACCCTTACTCCTGCTCCGAGCAAATCGTCAGCCAGTCGATCCCGCTGCTGCTGCAGAGCGAGCATCCTGAGCTGCGGGGCCGTCTGCCGGACGATAAGGTCCGGCAGCAGCTCAAAGGGATACTGGACGTGCTGCGTTCGCGGCAGAACGGTGACGGTGCTTTCGGGCTGTGGACGGCGTCGCCGCAGGCCGATCCGTTCGTCACGCCATACGTGGTTCAGTACCTGCTGGAAGCCAGAGCTGCCGGGTATCCGCTACCTGCCGATATGCTTGAGGAGGCCAACGTGGCGCTGCGTACCCTTGCCAGCAGCGGCTATGAGGATCTCTATCATCTTCGCCTGCGGGCCTGGGCGATTTATCTGCTGACGCGGCAGGGCGACATCACCACTAATGCACTGGCCTCGGTGCAGGAAACGCTGCAAAACCGCTTCCCTGACGGCTGGCAAACCGACCTCGCTGCCCTGTACCTGGCCTCCTCGTGGAAGCTTCTTAAAGCGGATGATGAAGCGGAACGGCTGCTGCAACCCAGCTGGCAGGCGCTGAGTAAAGCCTGGGACAAGAGCTGGTGGACTCAGAACTATTACGATCCGCTGGTGACGGACGCTACCCGGCTGTATCTGATCGTTCGCCACTTCCCGGAAAAAGTCGCCGCGATCCCACCGCAGGTGCTGGAAAATATGGTGCAGGCGCTGCGCGAAGAACGCTACACCACCTTCTCCTCGGCGATGAGTATTCTGGCGCTGGAAAGCTATGCCGGGCAGGTCGCACAGCAGAATGATGTGCAGGGGCTGACGATCCACCAGCTGAACGGTGACGGTCAGGTTCCGCAGCTCATATCCGCCATTAACGGCCTGTTCAGTCAGGGGGAGTTCAGCTCAGCTGCCCGCGCGATCCGGTTCAGCAATCCAGACAGCGCATCGGCATGGTATGTGGTCACGCAGGCCGGATACGATCTTGCTGCGCCGCAGAAAGCGATTTCGCGCGGGCTGGAAATCACGCGTGACTATACCGATGCGGCTGGAAAACCCATCAGTAAGGTGACGCTGGGCCAGACCGTCACGGTTCACCTCAAGGTCCGGGCGAATTCGCAGCAGGCGTTGAGTCACCTGGCCATTGTCGATCTCCTGCCGGGAGGATTTGAGGTCGTACAGCAGACTCCACCACCGCCCGAGAGCCGTGGCGAAGAGGGCGATACCGATATCGAAAACAGCGCCGGATGGACCTCGCCGCTGGCCGCCGACGGCTCAACCTGGTCAGTGGACTACAGCGATATTCGCGAAGACCGCGTGATCGTTTACGGCAGCGCAACGCGTGAGGTGCAGGAATTTGTTTATCAGATCAAAGCCACCAATACCGGCAGCTTCGCGATCCCGCCTGCCTGGGGGGAGGCGATGTACGATCGCGATATTCAGGCTATGTCTGCCGCGCAGGGGAAAATTCAGGTGGTGGCGGCTGAACCGTCAGCTGCACCGTAACGCGGCAGATGAAGTTAGCGAACTGGCCCGGCATCAGGCGGCTGCTGCTGAATATCGTTGCGGTGGTGACACTGCTGGCCCTGTTTCTGGCTGGCTGGCGGCTGTGGCCGCATCCGCCGCTGTCGCAGGGTCTGCCCCTGTCGACGGCCTGGTACGATCGCCATGGTCAACTGCTGCGCTTACAGCTGGCCACTGACGATCGTTATCGACTGTGGACGCCGCTGGCGGAGATGTCGCCGCTGGCGATCGACGGTATTTTGCTGCATGAGGATCGCTGGTTTTACCTCAACCCGGGTTTTAATCCCTTCAGCCTGCTGCGCGGATTCTGGCGCAGCTATATTACCGGTGGCAGTAAGCAGGGGGGATCGACGATCACCATGCAGCTGGCGCGCATGAAGTGGCAGCTGAATACCCGAACTCCCGGTGGAAAACTGGTGCAGATGCTGCGCGCCGTACAGCTTGAACTGAGCTACTCCAAGCACGATATTCTGGAAGCCTACCTGAACTATGCCCCTTACGGCCGTAACATTGAAAGCCTGGGGGCCGCCAGTCTGATCTACTTCAATAAATCCCCCGCACAGCTGACGCTGGCGGAAGCCTTAACGCTGGCCGTGCTGCCGCAGTCACCCAGCCTGCGCATCGATCGGCGCAGCGGGGAGCTCAGCCCCGCCCTGATGCAGGCGCGTAATCGGCTGTTCATGCGCTGGCAACACCGTTATCCCACCGACAGCGGTCAGCGTGCGCTGTTTCGCCTGCCGCTAACCCTGCGCCAGCCGGAAGCGCTACCGTTTATAGCACCGCATTTTATCGGGCAGCTTCAGCCGGGAGAGCGTGCGCAGCGGGTCACCACCACGCTGGATGCCACGCTGCAAACGCTGGTTGAGCGGCAGGTCCGGGCCTTTATTCTGCGTAATCAGAACCGGGGGATCCATAATGCGGCGGTCGTGCTGGTGGACAGCCGCGATATGGGGGTGAGGGCGCAGGTGGGTTCGGCAGATTATTTTAACCGCCAGATTCAGGGACAGGTGAACGGCACGACGGCAAAGCGTTCTCCTGGCTCCACGCTTAAGCCATTTATTTATGCATTGGGTATGGAGCAGGGGATCCTGCATCCGATGACCGTGCTGAAGGATGTGCCGTCCACCTTTGGTAGCTACGCGCCGGAAAACTTTGACCGCCGCTTTCTTGGGCCGGTTACCGCTACCGATGCCCTGAACTTCAGCCGTAATATTCCCGCCGTGGCGATAGCCTCGCAGCTTCGCCAGCCCGGCTTTTACCAGTTTTTACGTCTGGCCGGAATCAGCAATATGGCCAGTGAAAAACACTACGGGCTGTCGCTGGTGCTGGGCGGTGGCGAAGTGACGGCCCAGGAGCTGGCAAAGCTGTATGCCATGCTGGCAAATCGTGGAGAACTGCGCCCGCTGCGGATGCGTGAAAGTGAACCGCCCGTTACCGGTGTCAGGCTGCTGAGTGAGGAAGCCAGCTTTATGACCCTCGATATTCTGCGCCAGCATCGTCGCCCGGGCGATACGCTGGCGCAGCGGCCCTCTTCCCTGCCGGTATACTGGAAAACCGGAACGTCATGGGGTTTTCGCGATGCCTGGAGCGTGGGGATTTTCGGGCCTTATGTGCTGGTGGTCTGGGAAGGGAACTTTTCCGGCCAGGGGAATAACGCGTTTACAGGCGTGGAGGCGGCAGCACCGCTGTTTTTCAATATTGTTGACGACGTGGTGGCCACCTATCCCCGGCTACAGGAGCCGCGCCATCGTTTTCCGCCACGGCTGAAAAAAGTGGATATCTGCCTGCCCAGTGGAAATCTGCCAACCCGCTGGTGTCAGCAGCGGGGCAGCAGCTGGTTTATTCCGGGTCAGTCTCCGATTACCGTTGATACGGTCTATCGTCCGGTACGAATCGATAATCTCACTGGAAAGGTCGCCTGCGCGCCGTGGGATGAGCACAGCAGCCACGTTGAGGTGTTTGAATTCTGGCCCTCCGATCTGGCGAACGTCTTTGCCAGCGCGGGCCTGCCAAAACGCCCGCCGCCCACCGCAGAGTGTCAGTCGGAGGCGCAAAGCGGTTCCGCGCCGCGGATTACCTCGCCGTTAAAAAATACCGTTTATACGCTGCGTCAGTCCCAGCGCGGACGTGAGCACATCAGTTTCAGCGCGGTGACCGACGCCGACAGCCGCACGGTGTACTGGTTTGTTGATGATATTTATCTCGGCAGCAGCGCCAGCAAAACGCCGCTGGACTGGCAGCCAACACGCACCGGAATATACCGAATTCGCGCAGTTGACGATCGCGGTCGTGCCGACAGCCGGGGAGTGAGGGTAGAAATCATTAACTGATTACAGGCAACGTTGCTGCCGTCAGCGGGACAATCAACTCGTGGCTGGGTAAAATGGCAGCAGGTGGCGAAAAAAGCCGCGACGCCGATCGAGTTTTTCACTATTTCCCTGAAACTTCGATAGGCATTTCCGCTTATGCGCCCTTATAATCTGCGACCATTTTCCCGGCCGGGACACTTTTCACGGCTAAACTCGAAGTATAAACAGGGGTCAACATGACTATTGAGCGTACCTTTTCCATCGTAAAACCTAACGCTGTTGCAAAAAACGTAATCGGTGCCATCTTCAACCGTTTTGAAAGCGCTGGCTTCAAAATCGTTGGCAGCAAAATGCTGCACCTGAGCAAAGAACAGGCCGAAGGTTTCTATGCTGAGCACCAGGGTAAGCCGTTCTTTGATGGTCTGGTCGAGTTCATGACGTCGGGTCCGGTTGTTGTCTCCGTTCTGGAAGGCGAAAACGCCGTTCAGCGTCACCGCGATCTGATGGGTGCAACCAACCCGGCTAACGCCCTGGCAGGTACACTGCGTGCTGACTACGCTGACAGCTTCACTGAGAATGCAACCCACGGTTCAGACTCTGCCGAATCCGCTGCACGTGAAATCGCCTACTTCTTCGGCGAAGGCGAAATCTGCCCACGCACTCGTTAATAAACGGTTGTCAGACTGGCGTCGGGTGGGTGGAATAACCCCGAGGTTTACAATTTATTTTTGTCAGCCGCTTTAACCTTACGTAAGTCATGAGTACAATTATGCGCCCCGGCAGAGCCTGCTCTCCGGGGCGCTTCTTAATTCTATTCACCTGAATTCACTCAAACAGCGCCATAACGTGTAATAACGAGGCCAGAGAACATTATGTCAGATACTATTGTGACGCCGTCGTCCGCATCACCGGTCAACGTCCTGCCAAAAAAAGATAAAATCAACCTGCTTGATCTGAACCGTCAGCAAATGCGCGAGTTCTTTACCAGTCTGGGTGAAAAACCGTTTCGCGCCGATCAGGTAATGAAGTGGATTTACCACTATTGCTGCGATGATTTCGACGAAATGACCGATATTAATAAGGTCTTTCGCAACAAGCTGAAAGAGCTGGCGGAAATCCGCGCGCCCGAGGTCGCAGAAGAACAGCGTTCGGCGGACGGCACCATCAAGTGGGCCATTCAGGTCGGTGGCCAGCAGGTTGAAACTGTTTATATTCCTGAGAAAGATCGCGCCACGCTGTGTGTCTCCTCACAGGTAGGCTGTGCGCTTGAGTGTAAATTCTGCTCCACCGCACAGCAGGGCTTTAACCGCAATCTGCGCGTTTCGGAAATTATTGGTCAGGTCTGGCGCGCCGCTAAAATCATCGGTGCGACGAAAGTGACCGGTTCGCGTCCTATCACCAACGTGGTGATGATGGGCATGGGGGAACCGCTGTTGAACCTGACTAACGTTGTCCCGGCAATGGAAATCATGCTGGATGACTTCGGTTTTGGTCTGTCCAAACGTCGCGTCACGCTGTCGACCTCCGGCGTAGTGCCTGCACTGGACAAACTCGGTGATATGATCGATGTGGCGCTGGCTATTTCCCTCCACGCCCCAAATGACACAATTCGTGACGAAATTGTTCCGATCAATAAAAAGTACAATATTGAGACGTTCCTGGGCGCGGTCAGCCGCTATATCAGTAAATCCAACGCTAACCAGGGGCGAGTGACCATTGAGTACGTGATGCTCGATCACATCAATGACAGCACCGATAACGCTCATGAACTGGCTGCGCTGCTGAAAGACACGCCGTGTAAAATTAACCTGATCCCCTGGAATCCCTTCCCGGGGGCACCGTATGGCCGTAGCTCTAACAGCCGCATCGACCGCTTCTCCAAGGTATTGATGGAATACGGTTTTACCACGATAGTGCGTAAAACGCGCGGTGATGATATCGATGCTGCCTGCGGCCAGCTGGCCGGTGATGTAATCGACAGAACCAAGCGTACGCTGAAAAAGAAAATGGCCGGTGAAGCTATCTCTGTGAAGGCGATCTGAAAGCCGTTCTTTTTCAGTCATGAAACGCTGCCGCAGGCTGTTGACCACGGGCTGATTGACGTACCATAACGGTGTATCACAGCCCAGGGAGAGGCAGAATGCGTATCAGGATGATGGCCGCGGCAGCCCTGCTGCTGGTGGGATGCCAGACGGCAGATCGGAACAGGTCACTGGTTGAAACCCGGCTGCAGCTGGGTCTGGCTTATCTGGCGCGCGGTGAACTGGATGCCGCGCAGCGAAATCTGCAGCGGGCGTTGACGCTGGCGCCGAATGATTATCGTACTCAGCTGGCTGAAGCTCGCTATCAGCAGCAGGCCGGCGACGATACGCTGGCCGCAAAGTACTATCATCGAGCGCTGACGCTGGCACCGCAAAACGGGTATGTGCTTAATAATTACGGTGCGTTTCTTTGCGGATTAGGGCAGTATGATGCGGCACAACGGCATTTCATTGAGGCAGCTGAAGATTCAGCCAATGGGGCTCATGCCGATAGCGTTGAAAATTCAGGCTACTGTTATCTGAATGCCGGGCAGCAAGAGAACGCGCGTAAGGCGCTGGCAGAAGCGGTGACCGCCGATCCTGCCAAGGGAATGCCCATGCTGGCAGAAGCCGAAAGGCGATTTGGAAAAGGGAGGCGAGAAGATTCACGTCTCCTGTTAGAAATTTATCAACACAGCTTCCCTGTTTCAGCGGAAAGTTTGTGGTTAGAGATTCGCTTCGCCGTGCAGGAAGGCCGTACTGCTGACGTTCAACATTTCGGGAGCCAACTTGCGCGATTTTTTCCACAATCGATACAGTACCAGCATTTTTTAGCTAATGAATACTGAAGCCACTCAAGAAAAATCTAACGTAAATTCAACAGGCGAGCGCCTGCGTAGCGCCCGTGAGCAAATGGGCCTGACTCAGCAGAATATTGCTGAACGCCTCTGCCTGAAACTTTCCACTGTTCGCGATCTTGAAGAGGATAAGACGCCGGCTGATCTGGCATCGACCTTCTTACGCGGCTACATCCGCTCGTATGCCCGTCTGGTTCACATACCGGAAGAGGACCTGCTGCCGATGATGGCAAAGCAGGCGCCGATCAGGGCGGCAAAAGTTGAGCCGATGCAGAGTTTTGCATTGGGTAAACGTCGTAAAAAGCGGGATGGCTGGTTAATGATCTTCACCTGGCTGGTGGTGTTCGTGGTTGTGGGCCTGACCGGTGCCTGGTGGTGGCAAAATCATAAAGCCGCACAGGACGATCTGGTGTCATTGTCCGATCAGAACAGCGCTGTCGGTGATGACAACAGCCAGGCCATTCAGCTGGAAGGCAGTGCTTCGGACGCTTCCTCACAGCCGCAGTCCTCTGAAGAGGGGGCCACGGCCCAGAGCGCACCCGCTGAAGCGGTAGAAAATAATGGCAACGCGGCGGCTGGCGCAGCGACCACGCCGGTTGCTTCCGCGCCTGCGGCGGCGGCTCAAGCTGACCAGAATCAGTCCGAGGTTGTTTCGCCAGCCCAGGCATCGGTTGATAACACCACCGGCAGCCCGCTGCCTACAGCCAGCGCTGGCGTCAGCCAGCCTGCCGTCGATCCGAATGCGCTGGTCATGAACTTCACCAAAGACTGCTGGCTGGAAGTAACGGATGCCGCGGGGAAAAAACTGTTCAGCGGAATTCAGCGTAGCGGTGGTAAACTCAGCCTTGCTGGCACCGCGCCTTACCGCTTGAAAATCGGTGCGCCAGCTGCAGTACAGATCCAGTACCAGGGTAATCCTGTCGATCTGAGTCGTTTTATCCGTACTAACCAGGTTGCTCGTCTGACAGTTGGTGCGCCATAACGCATCGTCTCTGGGCGCGAGCAATTGTGGAGAAAGAATATGCATAATGAAGCACCCATTATCCGTCGCAAATCAAAACGCATTTACGTCGGCAAGGTGCCGGTGGGCGACGGCGCACCTATCGCCGTTCAGTCCATGACCAATACCAAGACCACTGACGTGGCGGCGACAGTGGCTCAGATCAAAGCACTGGAGCGTGTCGGTGTTGATATCGTTCGCGTATCCGTGCCGACCATGGATGCGGCCGAAGCGTTTCGCCTCATTAAACAGCAGGTTAACGTTCCTCTGGTTGCCGACATTCATTTTGACTACCGCATCGCGTTAAAGGTCGCGGAGTATGGCGTCGACTGCCTGCGTATCAACCCGGGCAACATCGGTAACGAAGAGCGTATCCGTCAGGTGGTTGACTGCGCGCGGCACTATAACATTCCGATTCGTATTGGCGTGAACGGCGGATCGCTGGAAAAAGATCTGCAGGAAAAGTACGGTGAGCCAACGCCGCAGGCGCTGCTCGAATCGGCAATGCGCCATGTCGATCATCTCGATCGTCTCAATTTCGATCAGTTTAAAGTCAGCGTAAAAGCCTCTGACGTTTTCCTTGCCGTCGAATCCTATCGCCTGCTGGCAAAGCAGATCGATCAGCCGCTGCACCTCGGAATTACCGAAGCGGGGGGCGCCCGTGCCGGGGCGGTTAAATCCGCAATAGGCCTGGGCCTGCTGCTGTCCGAGGGCATTGGCGATACGCTGCGTATTTCGCTGGCCGCCGACCCGATTGAAGAAGTGAAGGTCGGTTTCGATATCCTGAAATCCCTGCGCATTCGCTCACGCGGTATCAACTTTATCGCCTGCCCAACCTGCTCCCGTCAGGAGTTTGACGTGATTGGCACGGTCAATGCGCTGGAAGAACGGCTGGAAGATATTATCACGCCGATGGATGTCTCCATTATTGGCTGCGTGGTCAACGGCCCCGGTGAGGCAACGGTCTCAACGATGGGGGTTACCGGCGGTAACAAGAAAAGCGGCTTTTATGAAGACGGTGTCCGACAGCGCGACCGTCTTGATAACCATAATATGATCGACCAGCTGGAAGCGCGTATCCGTGCCAAGGCGGCAATACTTGATGAATCACGCCGTATCCAAATTCATCAGGTCGAGAAATAAATTTATCGCGTCTGGCCCTTGCTGTTACCGTAAGTCAATTCTTTGGTCAGCATGCTGCCAGACACAAAAAATGGAAAATACAGTGGCGAAGAATATCCAGGCCATTCGTGGCATGAATGATTACCTGCCAGCTGACACCGTTGTGTGGCAGCGCATTGAGCAGATCCTGAAGCAGGTGTTGGGCAGCTATGGCTTTAGCGAAATACGTCTGCCGATTGTAGAGCAAACCCCGTTGTTCAAACGCGCTATCGGTGAAGTGACCGACGTGGTTGAAAAAGAGATGTATACCTTTGACGATCGCAACGGTGAAAGCCTGACCCTGCGCCCGGAAGGCACCGCAGGCTGCGTGCGTGCAGGTATCGAACACGGTTTGCTGTACAACCAGGAACAGCGTCTTTGGTATATCGGACCGATGTTCCGCTACGAGCGCCCTCAAAAAGGCCGCTATCGTCAGTTCCATCAGATTGGTGCAGAAGTCTTTGGTCTGCAGGGCCCGGATATCGATGCCGAGCTGATCATGATGACCGCACGCTGGTGGAAAGCGCTGGGGATAGCTGAACACGTTAAGCTGGAGTTGAACTCCATTGGTTCGCTGGAAGCCCGCGCTCACTACCGTGATGCCCTGGTGGCGTTCCTGGAGCAGCATATTGATGTGCTCGATGAAGACTGCAAACGTCGCATGTATACGAATCCGCTGCGCGTGCTGGACAGCAAAAACCCGGATGTCCAGGCGCTGCTGAACAGTGCGCCTACGCTGGGCGATTACCTCGACGACGACTCCCGCGAGCATTTCAACGGTCTGTGTGCGCTGCTGGATGCTGCCGGTATCGCTTATACTGTCAACCAGCGCCTGGTGCGCGGCCTGGACTACTATAACCGCACCGTTTTCGAATGGGTGACCACCAGCCTGGGTTCCCAGGGCACGGTTTGTGCCGGTGGGCGCTATGACGGACTGGTTGAGCAACTGGGCGGGCGTGCAACCCCTGCGGTTGGTTTCGCGATGGGTCTGGAGCGCCTTGTCCTGCTGGTGCAGGCCGTTAATCCAGAATTTGAACCGACGCGAATTGTTGATGTCTATCTTATCGCTTCGGGTCAGGGCGTGCAGTCAGCCGCCATGCTGCTGGCAGAACAACTGCGGGATGCACTGCCTGAGCTGAAGCTGATGACCAACTTTGGCGGCGGCAACTTCAAGAAGCAGTTTGCCCGGGCAGACAAATGGGGAGCCCGCATCGCTCTGGTTCTTGGTGAAGATGAAGTCGCCAACGGTCAGGTAGTGGTTAAAGATTTACGTAACGGCGAACAACAAACTCTGGCGCAGCGTGATGCTGCAAACCTGCTGGCTGCAATGTCAGAGCGCTGAGCCTGAGCAAAAGCACGATTTTAAGGAGTAGGACTGCGTGGAAGTGTATAGCAATGAAAACGAGCAGGTAGACGCGCTGAAAAATTTCTTTGCCCAGAATGGTAAAGCTCTGGTGGTCGGCGTGGTTCTGGGCGTAGGTGCTCTGGTCGGCTGGCGTTACTGGAGTAATCACCAGGATGGCGCATCGCGTGAAGTCTCTGCCGCGTATCAGCAGGTTTCCTCTGCGCTGGATGCAAGCAAACCCGCAACGCTTGAAGCGGCGGCGAAGTTTGCCAGCGACAATAACAATACCTACGGTGCTCTGGCTTCTCTCGATCTGGCGAAACGTTATGTTGATAACAACCAGCTGGATAAAGCAGCCACTCAGCTGCAAAGCGGCCTGCAGGATGCAAAAGACGCTAACCTTCAGGCTGTACTGAATCTGCGCCTGGCACGCATCCAGCTACAGCAGAAGCAGCCTGACTCCACGCTGAAAACGCTGGAAAGCATCAAAGGTGATGGCTGGGCGGCGATTGTCGCGGATATCCGCGGTGAAGCGCTGTTAAGCAAAGGCGATATTCAGGGCGCCCGCGAAGCGTGGAGCAAAGGCGTTGCTTCTGATGCGTCTTCGACGCTGAAAGAAATGCTGCAAATGAAAATGAATAATCTGCCGGGTTAATCTCGTTTAGCCCCCCTGCTGGCGGCGTACTGCGCGGCTGCGGATCGGGTGTTAAATGTATAAGGCTCCAATATTTGGCCTGAACAGGGCACAAGAGGGACTTCATGGAATTGCGTAAGATACTTCTGCCGGGACTGATTTCAGTCACTTTACTCAGCGGATGTTCATGGTTTAGCGGCGAAGAAGATGTAGTTAAAATGTCACCGCTGCCGACCGTACAAAACCAGTTCACTCCGGAAAAAGTCTGGAGTACCTCGGTCGGTGACGGCGTGGGTGATTTCTACTCTAATCTCCACCCCGCCTGGGCTGACAGCACCGTTTATGCGGCCGACCGCCACGGTATTGTTAAAGCACTGAATTCGAGTGATGGTAAAGAGCAGTGGAAAGTTGACCTGTCAGAAAAGACCGGTTTCTTCTCCAGTAACCTGCCTGCGCTGCTCTCCGGTGGCCTGACCGTCGATGGCGCTCATGTCTATATCGGTAGCGAACGCGGCCAGGTTTACGCATTAAACACCAGTGACGGCAGTGTTGCCTGGCAGACCAAAGCCGCCGGAGAAGTTCTCTCGCGTCCAGTGGTCAGTGATGGCCTGGTGCTGGTACATACCAGCAACGGCATGCTGCAGGGACTGGATCAGTCAAGCGGTGTGGTGAAATGGTCAGTCAACCTTGACGTGCCTGCCCTGAGCCTGCGCGGCGAGTCTGCTCCGGCTACCGCGTTTGGTGCAGCAATTGTTGGCGGTGATAACGGTCGCGTCAGCGCAGTTATTTTGAACCAGGGCCAGATTATCTGGCAGCAGCGTATCTCCCAGCCAAGCGGTGCGACCGAAATCGATCGTCTGTCTGACGTGGATACCACCCCGGTTATCGTCAACGGCGTTGTGTATGCGCTGGCCTACAACGGTAACCTTACCGCCATGGATCTGCGTTCCGGCCAGATCCTGTGGAAACGCGAAATCGGTTCTGTTCACGATATGATCGTCGACGGTGGACGTATTTATCTGGTCGATCAGGACGATCGCGTTATCGCACTGAGCACTGAAGGTGGCGTTTCTATCTGGCGTCAGAGCGATTTGCTGCACCGTAACCTGACCTCACCCGTGCTGTATAACGGTTATCTGGTGGTGGGCGACAGTGAAGGGTATCTGCACTGGCTCAATACCGACGATGGCCGCTTTGTTGCCCAGCAGAAAGTAGACAGCTCAGGCTTCCAGACCGAACCGGTGGTGGCCAGCGATAAACTGCTGATTCAGAGTAAAGACGGAGAGGTTTACGCGTTTACGCGCTAATTTCCCTCTGGTTAACGTTATATAGCGGCTCCTGCTTATTCAGGGGCCGTTTCGTTTTTCTCCTGGCGTGGTATCCTTACGCCATTGTCCTGAGCCCTGCGGCGGAAAAATCTGTCTGACGCAGAGAATAGTATTCGCAGCCAGGCGTAATTTTCAGTTATGAGGCTTCATTATGGTACCTGTGGTCGCGCTGGTCGGGCGTCCCAATGTGGGAAAATCCACCCTTTTTAACCGTTTAACGCGCACGCGAGATGCGCTGGTGGCGGATTTCCCCGGACTTACCCGGGATCGCAAATATGGTCGTGCCGAAATCGAAGGTCGCGAGTTTATTTGTATCGATACCGGGGGTATTGACGGGACCGAAGAGGGCGTGGAAACGCGTATGGCGGAGCAGTCGCTGCTGGCGATTGAAGAAGCCGACGTTGTACTGTTTATGGTGGATGCCCGCGCAGGCTTAATGCCTGCCGATACGGCGATTGCTAACCATCTGCGTTCGCGCGAAAAGCCCACCTTCCTCGTCGCTAACAAGACCGACGGTCTGGATGCCGATGCAGCGGTACTGGATTTCTGGTCGCTGGGTCTGGGTGAAATTCATCCGATCGCTGCCTCACACGGGCGCGGCGTCACCAGCCTGTTGGAGATGGTACTGCTGCCGTGGATGGATAACGTCGATCCGCGTGAAGTGACCGAAGAGGAAGAAAACGCCGCCTATTGGGCTGAGCTGGAGCGTAAAGAGGCGAAAGCGCGCGGCGAAACGGTAGAAGACGAAAAAGAAGAGGAAGATGACTTCAACCCGCTGGATCTGCCGATCAAGCTGGCGATCGTGGGGCGTCCTAACGTTGGTAAATCAACGCTGACCAACCGTATCCTCGGTGAAGATCGCGTTGTGGTTTACGATATGCCGGGTACCACCCGTGACAGTATCTATATCCCGATGGAGCGCGATGGTCGTGAATATATCCTGATCGACACCGCTGGCGTGCGCAAGCGGGGGAAAGTGACGGATACCGTTGAGAAGTTCTCGGTGATCAAGACCCTGCAGGCGATTGAAGATGCTAATGTGGTGATGCTGGTGATCGATGCCCAGCTGGGCATCTCGGATCAGGATCTGTCGCTGCTGGGCTTCATTCTTAACAGCGGTCGTTCGCTGGTAATTGTGGTGAACAAGTGGGACGGCCTGAGCCAGGAAGTCCGTGACGAAGTGAAAGAGACGCTGGACTTCCGGCTGGGCTTTATCGACTTTGCCCGCGTGCACTTTATCTCCGCGCTGCACGGCAGTGGGGTGGGCAACCTGTTTGAATCCGTCACCGAAGCCTATGACTGCTCAACCCGTCGCGTCAATACCTCAATGCTGACGCGCATTATGAATATGGCCGCTGACGATCACCAGCCGCCGATGGTGCGTGGCCGTCGCGTTAAGCTGAAATATGCTCATGCCGGTGGTTACAACCCCCCCATCGTGGTAATCCACGGCAACCAGGTTAAGGATCTGCCGGATTCCTATAAGCGCTATCTGATGAACTACTTCCGTCGTTCACTGGAAGTGATGGGGACGCCAATCCGTATTCAGTTTAAAGAGGGTGAGAACCCGTTTGAAGGCAAACGCAACCTGCTGACGCCTAACCAGCTGCGCAAGCGCAAACGCCTGCTCAGTCACTTGAAAAAGAATAAGCGTTAATAAAAAGGGGCCTGACGGCCCCTTTTTTTTCAGTCCACCGAGGCCTTGACGGGCCTGTTAGCCAGTTTTTTCCAGATTTCATCTGGCCTCATGGTTTCCTGTAAATTAGCCTTGAGATCCCAAAGCCCCGTCCGGTTATCGGCATTCAGCGTCACAATAAACCGGCAACCTGTTTTCAGGGCATTGGAATGCTGACGTTTGATTTTGGCTCCGGTGAAATCACTGAGAACTTTGAACTCAGGAAGATGCCGTCGTAGCTGGTCTGCCAGAAGCAGCGCGTCGATGTTCTGCCCGGGGTCCTCATAGGTGACAACAATATCGGGATGATTGCTGACATGACCGGTTGCTCCCACGGTTTCCAGCAGCAGCAGCAGGCGTTCAACGCCAATGGCAAAGCCGGAAGCAGGTAAGGTTTTATGGCTGAACAGTTCGACCAGTCCGTCATACCGCCCTCCGCCGCAGATTGTACCCTGTGACCCCAGTTCATCGGTTATCCACTCAAATACCGTGCGGGTGTAGTAATCCAGACCCCGGACCAGACGAGGGTTGATGGTATAGCTGATACCGGCACTGTCCAGCAGGCGGCACAGCTCCTCAAAGTGCTGACGCGACTCATCGCCCAGATAGTCGAGGAGTTTAGGCGCTGATTCGATCATGCTCTGCATCTCCGGATTTTTACTGTCGAGGATCCGTAGCGGATTACTCTGCAAACGTAGCAGGCTATCCTCATCCAGTAACTCGCGATGCTGCTCGAAATAGCTCACCAGCTGCTTACGATGCTCATGCCGTTCCGGAAGTGTGCCGAGTGAATTAATCTCCAGCCGTACGAAACGATCTACTTTCAGTGCCTTAAAGATATCGTTAGCCATATAGATCAGCTCAGCATCGATATCAGCACCGGGCATGCCAAAGGTTTCCACACCGAACTGGGTAAACTGGCGCAGCCTGCCTTTTTGTGGCCGCTCATAGCGAAACATCGGTCCCTGATACCACAGACGTTGCGTACTGTTGTAACACATATTGTTTTCAATAATGGTTCTTACGCAGCCGCTGGTTCCCTCCGGCCGGAGGGTAATATGTTCGCCGCTTTTATCGAGGAAGTTATACATCTCCTTTGAAACGATATCTGTCGATTCACCGATAGCACGTTCAAACAGCGAAACGGGTTCCAGAATGGGCAGCCGAATTTCCTGATAACCGTAGCGCCAGGTGATACCTCTGACCTGACTCTCCAGCCACTGCCAGACGGGCGCTTCTTCGGGCAGAATGGTTCGCATTCCTCTGATTGCCTGAATTTTACTCATTTTCATTCCCTTACATGGCAACAGCGCTTTATGCTGCGTTAACCTGCCTGTCGGCGATAACATCGTCAATCAGTTTGTCGATTTGGCTGGCGTCCAGATGATGAGCCGTGACGATCAGGTGAGCGATATCACCGGAGGTTGCCAGACAGTGTTTTTTCCAGACCGCTTCAGAAGGGCAGGGAAAGACGACGGTGATGGAGTTTCTGTTGCGCCATGCATTGATGCCCGCCTTCTGAAAGCGTTCCACGGCGTACTCGGCCAGGTTCAGGCAGCGTTCAATACGACGTACCCAGGCTTCATGGCTGTGACTGCGAACGGCTTCCCACATCATCAGCGGGGTATGTCCGTTACGTGAACCTGAAATGGTTTTATCGTGAGCAGAGATATAATCGATCTCAACGGAGATCCGGTCGACGTTTTTCTTCTTGGCGACCACGATGCCACAGGGGATCGGCGAACCGATCATTTTGTGGCCGGAAACGCCGATGGAATCAATACCGTCAGCAAAAGAATAGGCCTGCGGGTCATCCACGAAAGGCAGGATCATCCCGCTCAGCGCCGCATCTGCGTGAAGGTAATAATCCTCGCGCTGGAAACCAGCGTCTTTCAGCCGCTGCTGAATCAGTGCGATATCATCAATCGCCCCACGCACGGTAGTCCCGATGTTGGCAAAGATAATCGGATGTTTTTCATTGTCGCGGGCAATTTTATTCATCAAATCGTCGTAATCCACTTCACCATTTGGCAGTGATTCCACCACGCTGGATTTGATCCTCAGCAGCTTGACGATCTTCGCGACGGAATAATGGGTGTCTTTGGAGTAATAAAGCGTTCCGTCAGGGAAAATTTCACGGCCAAGATAACAACCGAACATATTGCTTTCGGTCCCGCCGTTGGTGATATATCCCCAGCTTTCCGCAAAAGGAATTTTGAACAGCGTGGCGAAATACTCCATAACTTCCTTTTCAAATTCGAACGAATTTAACAGGTAATTGCAATATTCACCCCAGTCACCGCAGTTATTAATGGAGAAGCGCATAAAACGTTCGAGGTTAGTGTAATCAAAATCTGCCGACTCTGGATAACCCAGGTTGAAGTATTGGTTCTTAACACAATGTGACCAGAATGCATCCAGTTTGTTTTGGTTTTCAATTGACAGCGTCATTGTATTCATTCCTTTTTGATTGAGAACGGTTTAAATCAGGATTTTTCATCGAGATAAAGAATGTCATCGCCTTTTTTATTACGACCAGCGGCAACGAAACAGAATAATGGGATGGTGAACATCATCATGACGATCCCCCAGAACATCGAATCCGTGCCTGAGCCAAGCAGGGCAAAGATGCTGTAAATCATGCCAATCACCACCATTACGCTGTAAAACATAAAGGAGGGTCCGCGATTCATTTTTTTCGACATCATAATGATTGGCAGAGCGATTAACGCGTACATATATGGCAACAGGGAGGCGAAGACGGACATTAAAATGACCACTTCAAACTGTTTCGCCAGATTAGGTGAGGCGGTCATCATCAATACGGCGCTCATCAACACGCCGGTAAAAATCAGGCTCTTCATCGGAACATCATTTTTATTGACCTCGGCAAAGAACTGAGGGAACAGCCCCTGGCTGGCTCCTGCACGTGGGCCTTCAGACTGTAAAATCAGCCAGCCGGAAATTGAGCCAAAGCAGGCGATGATGCTGAGTGCGGACGCAATATTGCCTGCGGTTTCACCGAACATATAGCGGGCGGCATCGGCAAAAGGAGCAGAGGAGTTCACCAGCTCTGCGTGAGGAACCAGACCCATAATTACCGTACAGCTGCCGACATAGCAGACCGAGGCGATCAGCAAGCCCAACACCGTAGCTTTGGGCACTGTCCGTTCCGGGCAATCAACCTGGCCTGAAGAGACCACGGCAGATTCCACGCCAAGAAACCCCCATAGCGCAATGGACGCAGCGGAGATAATCGCCGAGCTGTCGCTTTTACCCGTACCGTTGTAGACCTGACTGAACATTGCCGGATCGAACCAGAACCAGCCGACAACACCGATCCCCAACACCACAATCAGCATACAGCTGGCAGTAAAGGATTGAGCACGACCGGCTATGCGCGCGCCCAGACTACCGAGTGCGATAAAAGCCCAGAGGATCACAATAGCCATCACGCAGCCAATCGTTGGATCTTTGAGCTGCGGGAAGAAGTAGCTGAGATAGCCAATACCCGCAACCAGCAGGGCCACGTTGCCGATCCAGGCGCTAATCCAGTAGCAAACGGTGGTCTGAAATCCCACAAAAGGCCCGAAAGCATCGCTGGCGTAGGCGACAATCCCGCCGTTGCGCGGCGTCAACAGGCTGGTTTTGGCGAAGACCAGGGCAATGGCAATAACGCCGATAATGGTAAACAGCCATCCCCACAGGGAGATGTAACCAATACCGGCGAGGTTGGTCGGCAACATAAATACACCGGACCCCATCATGTTCGAGGCGGTGACCAGTGTCAGGGCCACGACGCCCATTTTATGGGCGGATTTTGCGCTGATTTTATCCATTTTAAATATCCTGTAACGTGGTGCCATTAATAATGAGAACGCGGCGTGAATTTAATGTCATGTCCGGAGTTTAAAATCGGAGAGGGTGGAAATGATGATGCAGATCATTTATTTTCACGCTTTGTTTTATTTCTCCTTGCCTGTGTGATTTTTCTTCTGAAAAAAATAAAAACTCGATCTGTCCCATTTTTTATTTATCCTTTTTCAGCGTTCAGCGTTATAAAAAACGCGCGCGCAGGACAATCGGAGTGTTTTTTGTGCTCTTGACAAGGATTATAAAAAAGATGGATTATTTCTGTGTATAAGGATCGGGTGTAGTGTTTTAGGGCTCAGCATTATCAAATTAAAATTCCGAAATCAGATGGGAGCTACCCATGTCCAGAACGTCAAGAGTTTATGTGCAGGGGTTGCCGCAGCTTATTCAGCTTAATGGCCATAACAGAGATATAGTTTTTCATGATGAGGAGGATTATTTAACTTTCCTTAACTGTTTAAGGAAGGCTGGCGAAATATTTGACTTCGCTTTACATGCGTGGACCCTGCTGCCACATCAGCTGATGATATTATTAACCCCGCAGACCAAAGAAGATTTGAGTCGGCTGGTTCAGCATATCGGCAGGAGTTATGTCCCCTGGTTTAACCAAAAATATCATCGTAGCGGCAGCCTGTGGGAGGGGAGATATAACAGTTCACTGATTGAACCGGAGGCCTATCTTCTTATTGCGCAGAAATATGTTGATACGCGCTTTCGGGAGCGAAATACTACCGGGGACGATCCGCATTTATGGAGCAGTTATCGTCATAATATTGGCGAACAACTACAGCCAATGATTACGCCACATGAACAATATCTGCGGCTTGGCCATACCCCTGAAGAGCGCGCCAGACAGTATGCGCGTTTTATTCAGTCTCCCCTCAGCCCCTCTGTCGAAAAACGTCTGCAGGATTGTCTGAATCAAAATCGTCTGCTGGGAACGCCACAGTATTGCAGGCAGCTGGAAAGGCAGCTGCACAGATCGGTACAGCCAAGGCAGGCCGGGCGACCGCGCAAATATTTCCATAATCAGGTCACTGACTGGGTGTGGCTTGAGAATCAGGCTGCCTGTCTGCTGTCCCGTTACTGTTACCAGGAAGTGCGGTTGCCGCTGCTGGAAAACAAAGAGAATGAGGCCCTTTTTACCTCGCAATATCCGAAGTCCCCGCTGGCGGGGGATCACAGTGCTCTGCTGCGCGGAGAGGGAACGATGGGGTGTCTGCAGTTGATCAATCAGCATCCGCACCTGCAGTCCACCAGTAAGCTATGGTATCAGGGGGTGATGTTCAGAAGTGAGGAGAACCAGGGCGACCACATTGAGCAGTATCAGCAGCTTGGTGTTGAAGCCTTCGGCTATGCGGACGTTGATATCGAACTTGAACAGCTGGTGTTGCAGTATGATTTTTTCAAATCGCTGGGCCTGCGGGAGTACGTGGAATTAAAAATCAACAGCGTAGGGACACAGCAGGAGTTCGCGGCTTTCCGTGCGGCGCTACGGGCTTTTTATCAACCTTTCACCGTGGTTTTTGAACCGGACTGGATTACCTGTCTGGCTGTGCAGCCGGAAAAACTGCTGTCTTCTGACCATCCCCTGTTGGTTAAGCTACGATCCACCGCGCCGGAAATCAGCGATTTTCTCGGCACAGACTCACGCAGGCGGTTTGATTCCCTGCTGGAATCCCTGACTAAAGTCCATGTTCCCTTTGTCGTGGATCGGTGGCTCTGTCCCACCAATGCCTACTGTCATACCCATTTCGAATGGCACTGTCCGACGCTGGAGCACAGTCTGCTGTGTCGCGGCGGTCGCTATGACGACTGCGCCAGTAGCGTGATTGAAACGCCCGTTCGGGCCTGTGGTTTTGCGCTGATGTTGGATCCGATTATGCGGTTGCTGCGTCTGACCGATAAGCACCTGTTAAAGCAGCAGGTAACGGATGTCGTCATTATTCCGGGTTCTCCTGCGGCCAGTACTGAAGCGTTGAGTATTGGTCGTTCGCTCAGAAAAACATTTCCACAAATGAGTATCGCCAGTGACTTTTCTCACATGCGGGTCAATGCCTGCGTGCGGAATGCCCGGCGGCAGGGTGGGCGGTTTATTATTGTGGTTCCTTCTGACGGGCCGACAACCGAGATCGCCCTTTACGATCGCGACAGTGGCCAGGAACAAAGAGTCAATATCGCAAAGGCGATTGGCATTCTGAGCCGCAGCCTCAATGCCCTGCCGGTTTACCGTGGAACTGAAAACGAACCATCTGGATAATTTTGTGGGTGAATGTTAACTTTTTGTTTATTGCAAAATGAACCTGGTGGTACAATTTTAGCGTTAGTTGCGGGAGCTTATGGTCGCCAGGCAGCATTTGGCGGGAGTGTGAGCTCCAGCGGTTAATACCGGACGGGCTGGTCCCGCGTAATATTGTTAATAAAAATAAGATATCTTAAATCATTGTCGCTCGGCCTGTGAGCAGGATGGCAATCGCCGTAACCGGCGTCCTCTGCCAGCAATAGTGATATCTTATTCTCTCCAGGAGTGTTTCTGTATGCCTCAAACAAATGCCGGCTCATCAAAAGGGCTGGGCTTGTGGTGTTTCCTGCTAGGGTTAGTTCTGCTGGCAGCGGGTCTGTTTTTCGTCATAGGTGGGGTCAAACTGATTTCACTCGGCGGTAGCTGGTACTTTACCATCGCGGGTGTGCTGACTGTTGTTTCAGCGATCCAGTTCTTCCGCCGCAAATCATCCGCCGTGCTGATTTTTGTCCTGGTCTTTATTGGTACGGTGATCTGGGCCATTCAGGATGCCGGCATTGATTTCTGGCCGCTGGTTTCCCGCCTGGTATTCTTTGGCGGGATGCTGCTGCTGGCGCTGCTGACCTATCCGGCACTGCGCAAGCGTGAGGGTAAACCCTCCGCCGCTAAGCTGTCCTACGGACTAAGCGTGCTGACTGTAGCTGGCCTGCTGGTCACCGCATTTGAAATGTTTCAGCCGCATCCGCCGGTTGCCTCAGGCGGGCAGGAACTGCCGCTGGTGCCGGTTGATCAATCCACTGAGCAGAAAAACTGGGACAACTACGGCAACACAGCCGAAGGAAGTCGCTTTGTGGCACTGGACCAGATCACGCGTGATAACGTGAAGGATCTGAAACCGGTCTGGACCTTCCACACCGGAGATATCCCGGAAAGCCCAACCGGCAACGGTGCTGAAGATCAGCAAACGCCGCTGCAGATTGGCGATCGTCTTTATCTCTGTACCCCGCACAACAACGTGATTGCCGTCGATGCGGATACCGGTAAACAGATCTGGAAAACGGAAATCAACGCGCAGTCCCAGGTGTGGAACCGCTGCCGGGGTCTGGCTTACTTTGATGCCACTAAACCGCTGCAGCAGCCAACGGTGCCTGATTCAACACCGGTGACCGCGGTGACGCTGCCAGCCGGTGACACCTGTCAGCGTCGTCTGTTGATGAACACCATCGACGCACGTCTGGTGGCGATTAACGCCGATAACGGTGAAATGTGCCAGAACTTCGGTAATAAAGGTTTCGTTGACCTGAAAGCCGACCTGGGAAATGCCGCCGATCCTAAGTATCAGCTGACCTCAGCGCCAACGCTGGCGGGTACCACCGTTGTGGTGGGTGGCCGCGTTGCTGATAACGTGCAGACCGATATGCCTGGCGGCGTACTGCGTGGCTTTGACGTGGTTACGGGCGAAATGCGCTGGGCGTTTGACCCGGGTAATCCGGACCCAACGGCAACGCTGGAACCGGGTAAAACCTTCGTTCGCAGCACGCCAAACTCCTGGGCGCCGATGTCCTACGATCCGGCCATGAACACCGTGTTCATTCCGATGGGTAGCTCATCCGTAGACCTGTGGGGCGCAAACCGTAATGCGCTTGATCATAAGTATGGCGCCTCAATCCTGGCGTTGGATGCGACGACCGGGAAAGAAAAGTGGGTGTATCAGACCGTCCATAACGATCTGTGGGATTTCGATATCCCAATGCAGCCAAGCCTGATCAACTTCCCGCAAAAAGACGGCAGCAGCAAACCGGCAGTGGTATTTGGCACCAAAGCGGGTCAGATCTTCGTGCTGGATCGCCTGACCGGGCAACCGCTGACCGAAGTGAAAGAGGTACCGGTTAAGCGAGGCAACATTCCTGACGAGCAGTATACGGCCACTCAACCGAAGTCTGTCGGCATGCCGCAGATCGGTGCGGATACCCTGACCGAATCTGATATGTGGGGCGCCACGCCGTTCGATCAGCTGGCCTGCCGTATCAGCTTTAAATCCATGCGTTATGATGGTCTGTTCACTGTACCGGGCACCGACCTGTCCCTCAGCTTCCCGGGCTCACTGGGCGGTATGAACTGGGGAAGTCTGTCAACCGATCCGAATAACCATTACATCTTCGCTAACGATATGCGTCTTGGCCTGTGGGTACAAATGCTGCCGGCTAAAGCCACGGCTGGCCCGGCGAGCAACGGCGGTGAAGCGATTAACACCGGCATGGGCGCCGTACCGCTGAAAGGTACCCCGTATGCGGTGAACAAAAACCGCTTTATGTCACCGCTGGGTATCCCTTGCCAGAAACCGCCGTTCGGTACGCTGTCTGCTATCGACCTGAAAACGCAGAAAGTTGTGTGGCAGGTGCCGGTGGGAACGGTGCAGGATACTGGTCCGTTTGGTATTAAGATGAAGGCGCAGATGCCGGTCGGGATGCCAACGCTGGGCGGTACGCTTGCCACTCAGGGCGGCCTGGTGTTTATCGCCGGTACTCAGGATTACTACCTGCGTGCTTTCGATACGTCAACCGGTAAAGAGGTGTGGAAAGCCCGCCTGCCCGTTGGTAGCCAGGGTGGACCATTAAGCTACAAATCGCCGAAAACCGGTAAGCAGTACATCCTGATTTCGGCGGGCGGTGCGCGTCAGTCTCCGGATCGCGGCGACTACGTCATTGCCTTTGCGCTGGATAAATAAGCCTGTGGCGTTACCGGACTGAGCGTCCGGTAATCTGGCGTTCCCTTCTGTAAAGCCTGATATCGACAGGCTGATAAAAGTAAAACCGCCATTTCTGAGAGATGGCGGTTAATGAGATGGTCCCCACCACCCTGTGAGCGGTACGCTGACAGGGTGTTTCTTTATGGAGAAGACCATCATGCAAAACGTTACGCTTATTGGTATCGATCCCGGCAAGCATTCCTTCCACGTGCATTGCCAGGATATATCAGGTAAGGCTCTGCTATGTAAAAAATTCTCCCGCTCAAGATGGAGTTTTTAGCGGGACCTCCATCAGCAACGGTTGTGATGAAAGCCTGCGCCGGTGCGCATTGGGCACACCACGATTTACACCTGAACTTAAGGAAGGTAATTCTGTCTCACCTAACTGAGCCGTTGGCGAGTCGGCGCCTGTTTATGCCAAGGTATCAACCAGTCACCAGAAGCTGATGTTTCAGGTGGCAGAGCTGGAAAATGTCGGTGTGTGTGAAGAGTTGACGATGTGACATACAGGGAGAACACGAATGGATGCTGCACTGCTTGATATGATGCGTTCTGGCGGAAGAAATAAAGCCTGGGCGGAAACTATGGTCAATCTTGAGGCCAGAAAGCTGATTAATACGGCGAACAGGCTGTCAGCTTTTTATCTCAGCGACAGCCTGACCCGAATGAAGTTCGTTCAGGAAATACAGGCGGTTGTTGAAGAGCAATTTGCGGCTGCACGGCGGGCAGAATCAGACGAAGAGTGCATGGCGTGCATCAGAAATCTCAGAGCCGAGACAGAAAACCTTGAGGAACAGGGACGGATGCTGCGTACAAAAGCAGCGAAACTTTATGCCAGGGTGGAGTTTGTTCGAGAAAATAATAAAATTGTCGGCTACGTCATTTCTGCTGTGAATGTCGTGCTTTCGGGAGCAGAGATAGCTTTAGGAGCAACGCTACTTGCCAGCGCTAATCCATTAGGTATGCTGGCCGGAGCAATACTCGTTGTGGATGGATTAAATGGCCTAAGCAAAGAATTTAGCCATCAAAGACATCATGATTCTACATCTGAAGGATTTGCTGCTAATGCAGCTATGTCTACGGCTGAATTCATGGGGTTCAGTCCTAAAAGTGGATTAGGCGTGTATAAATCAATCACACTTGCTGCTAATGCTTACAGCATTTTTGGTTTAATAAGGAAGCCTGGAACCTGGAGGTTATTTCGCTATATACCAGTCGATTATTACAGAAAAGTCAGTACGTTAAGTCGCCCAAAACTAACCATGAAAATAGTTGGATACGGCGTGAAGGCTAAAGTTATTTTTGATCTGATGACAATTACTGATCGCCCTTAATCCTGGAGGCATATTGTTTATACCGCCATGCTTTAAATGCAAGTTTGGCGGGCGTCAAATACCAGATAAAAGGTAATCCTACAATCAACGAAAAAGCCAGGGAGAGAATGTTATCTTCTGTCGATAAAACAGATGTGAAAATCAGGGTTACGAAAGCAACAATAGTTATCCACTTAGCTACATTAAATCGTTTTGCTAAATCCTGAATCACTTCATCAAGAGTCCCCCCGAAATTTTCAATATTACTATGAATTTTCTGAATATCTGTATGACTGAAGCCAGACTTCAACAGTGCTTTTTCGCTCACTCTCATGGATTTTTATCCTTAAAATTCACCAGAACATCACAGGTAAGTTTACCCAAATTTAGGCGATAAATCACCACATACAGATCCAACTTTGATTTTTATTATTTTCCTTTTAAAATATTAATTTATATCGTTAGCATGGTTTTTACACGATTGTCCATCAAACCCCAAGTATGATCGATCATTTTTTTACGTTCCTTACGTTTTCTACGTCCGTTGAGTGAACTACTCGATAAACGCGTCGACCTAAGCGAACAATGCCGGTCTTAATTTCCTGCTTAATCAGGTCATGAGTAATCGCCGCACCTGCGGCGATACCGATGAGTAAAGACAAAAAGAGGTACGGGATCATATCAGTCACTTCTCAAAAGTGATGCCTTTCGCTTCCGCAGTGACATCAGTAATCTTATAAACCTGTCCTCTGAATGTAGTGGATCACTGATTCAGGACACCTCTAAAACCTGTTAGTGTTAACACAGTGAATTATGAGTGTAATGGTCAAGTAAAACCGGACACCGATTTAGGTACATCGTTGAAGTCGTCGTTCGTATTCATCCGGCGAGAAATTTCCCAGCCGGTAATGCTGCCGCTTCAGATTATAAAAACTGTCGATATAATCGATAACGTCTGCAATACCCTGACTTCGGGTTTCATAGCAACGATAGTTTACTCTCTCTGCTTTCAGACTGCGGAAAAACCTCTCCGTAACGGCATTATCCAGACAGTTACCCTTGCGGCTCATGCTGCCCGTCACAGCAAGTTCTTGCTGACAGGATTGGAACTGGGCGCTGGTATACTGCGCACCCTGATCACTATGGAACACGACCGGGCCTGTTGGTCGTCGTTTATTGATCGCCAGCCGTAATGCCCGCGTAGTCAGCGTGCTGTCCGGTTTGTCTGAGAAGGCCCAGCTCACTATTTTTCTTGAACATAAGTCCATGACAATAGCCAGATACAACCAACCCTGAGCCGTGCGAAGAGAGGTGATATCACCTGACCACCATGTATTCAATGTCTCTGGATTAAATTGCCGATTCAGTAGGGTATCTGCCACCACAGCCGGTTTTCCACCACGGGATAGCGGTGACGTCCGGGACGCTTCGCAACCAGCAACAGGGTTTTCATTACCTGACGGACGCGGTATCGGCCTACGTTAAAACCCTGTTCACGCAACTCAATACACATACGCCGACTACCGTATGTCGCATCCATTTCAGCATGAACATGTTTAGCCGCTGCGTGAAGCATAAGAACATCGGCTTTGAGCGCTGGCCGCCTGCTCCGTGCGTAAAATACGCTGCGCGTAAGCGACAGGCAGCGACATACCTGTTGGATGTTCGCCCCAGCCTTCTTCAGCTTCACCGCGACTTTTTGTCGTTGTTCATTTCCATGGCGAAGAAGGCCGACGCTTTTTTTAACAGGTCATTGTCGCTCTGTAGCTGACGTACCTGCTTTTCAAGTTCCTGTATTCGCCGTTGTTCAGGTGTAATGGCACTGGCCGCTGGCGTCTCGCCCCGTACTTCTCCGCGATACTGGCGTAGCCAGCGCTGCAATGTGGAAAGACCAATATTCATTGTTTCAGCAGCTTGTGTCACCGGGTAGTTGTGCTGAAGGACCAGATTGACACATTCCTGTTTGAACTCATGGGTAAACGTTTTTCTGCGCATTCTCACCTCGTTAGTGCTGCTTATTATATCTCTAATAAAGTGTCCGGAATCATTAGACCATTACACAACATGATTACCAGCTTTATCTGGCAATAAATGATATCGACCAGACGAAAACCAAAGCAATGTCGCCGCAGACAAACGGCATCTGCGAACGGTTCCACAGGACGATATTGCAGGAGTTTTATCAGGTAGCGTTCCGCAAAAAACTGTATGATGAACTCGATACATTACAGTCGGATCTTGATGAATGGCTGGCTCACTATAATAATGAGCGACCTCATCAGGGGAAAATGTGCTGTGGCCGGACGCCAATGGAAACATTACTTGATGGAAAAAACATCTGGGCGGAGAAAAATTTAAGCCAGATGTAATCTGACAGATACCTGTATAAATAACCGGTAACTGTCAGATCAGGTCTGAGCTAATACAGATTATGGCTTAATGCTGGCTTCGCACAGGTAAGCTCTCCCGAATCTGTAACGGCAGATTCTTTTAATCGAATGGTGAACGCTAATGTGCGCGGCCCGATGCTACAGCTAGCAGCCCTCTCCAAATCACTTAATTCAGGTGCATCCGTTCTGGTTACTTCATCTTCATCTATATATGAAGGTGCGGCGATGACAAGCCTTTATGCAGCAACGAAAGGCGCCGTTATCGTTATGGTCAAAAGCTGGGCATCAGCGCTGGCTGAACGCGGTATCCGTGCCAACACTTTGGTGGCAGGTCCGATTGAAACCAACTTCAGGCACTCTATGCCAGAGGAGTCGCGTCAGCAATTTGAAGATTTTGTGGTAAGCCAGGTTCCTTTGGGTCGCGCAGGAACAGCAGAAGAGGCCGCGGCAGTTGCACTATTTCTCCTGTCCGATGACGCATCCTATGTTACCGGCAGCCAGTATGCGGTAGATGGTGGTCTGGTACATTACTGACTGTTGACCAAGGATGCATGAAAATGACTGTAATTGAGCCAGTAACGTCCGCTTTGTGCCATAAGCGGACGTTGTAAAATTCATGTCCTAATCATTTACGAGTCCGACACTGTTCAGCGCGCTACGTCGCACAAAAACCAATGTCGCCGCTCCGAAAACACAATAAATCTTTATGCCACTTTAGATGGTATAGGCCTTTCAGTCTCGGATAGGCTTTGTCGACACAATACTATTCCCGCTGTAAATGAAATAACCACTGACACAAGCATGAAAAAATAAACAGGATTTGTGGAATCGCCTGAGAAATAGATAATCATTCCGATTACGGGCAGCACCGACTGATTAAGTAATACAATTAGTGAAGATGCACCGGCAAAGTGCGAAGGATTAATTGTTTCGATACGAATCATCCTGCATATATTTCCGGTAAAAACCTTTCCTGTAATGGACAGCGCATAACCTCCGACGAAAACTGAAAACAGTGAAGGATAAGCAAGCATTAGCAGTGAACTTACCGTAATGGTGATAACCGCGAAAATTAGCATGGTTTTACGGGAAACCCTCGAATTTAGCGAGCCGTACAGATAGGTTCCCATAACGCCACATACGCCTGCGGCCACATCAATCAGGCCAAAATACTTTATGTGCAATCCCATGGCTCTGTCAATCAGCGCCGTGCCGCTCGATTCGACTAGTCCATCAAACATATTATTTCCTGCGGCAAGACAGATACATAACAATAGCACCGGCGACAGCATAACAATTCTTATGTACTGTATAAAACCGCCCTCTCTGTTTGTACTGCTTACCAGTGAATCCGATTTTATAACCTGCGTGTCACGTAAGTCTTTTTTCCCCAGGATAAAAAATAACGCATTGGCCGCATATAAAATGCAGGGAACTATCAGCAGCATCCGGTAGCCATACTCAATTAACGCTATTCCAATAAGCGGCCCTGCCACCATCCCAAAGAAATCCATTCGGGATATAAGATTAGCGTGATGCTCTTTAGCGCTGCTCAGTGTCGAAACGAGCTTTTCATACGAGATGACGGTCTGAGAGTTGCCGATCGAAATGATACTGCCTACGATGCCAAAGGCTACGGCAACGCTTAAATTAGATGAAAAACTGCCGAAAGCCAGAAAAAGACACCCTGCTGATTTTATTAAGTCTGAAGACACAGAAATCGGTGGAACGCCAAGACGGTCAATATATTTTCCTATAAAAGGAATAATCAGTATCCTCGGCAGCCACCATAGCGCATAGGAAAGACCTGAATATTCAATACTGCCGGTGAGTTGGTAAACCAGAACCGGCGTAAGAAAAACCATCAGTCCGTCCGCAGTCATAACGCAGAACAGCATAAAAAAAAACAGGGTGCTCATAGATAATTTTTAGACCTTTTCTTTTAGAAGAACTTTAACATGTTTACCCGAACTCTCATCAAATACAACTACGGATTTAGGCGTATTATGTGTAGGAGTCTCTCTGACCAACTCCTGTTGCCTTGCCACCAGAAAAGTATAGTAATCGGTATCTGCTTCCTTCTTGTTTGTCCGGTAGCTCAGATAGTTCCGGTTTTTTATGGGCCAGTCTATAACGTCATGACCGGGTATATATTCTTTCTCATCGCTAAGATAAATAACAGGTCTGTTAACCGTAATAACCCCTGCCATATTTGTCAAAGCGTGCGCGACGCCGCAGGGTACGATCAATTCGACATTCGGATGAGGGGTAAAGGTGATCTCTTCTTCCACAAACAGCGTATCAGAGCCTTCCCGCATATCAACCAGCTTTAGCATGATCCTGTGATCTTTTTTCCCAGAAAAGTAAGATGATCTTCCTGACCAAGGTGTAAGCCGTAAGAATCAAAGTCGTAATGTTCGTTACCATGCTCGACAATATACATTGGTGATTTTCTGGTCAACGGAACAATGCAGCTGTGCTTGCCAGTTCTGACTGAGGGAATTTCTTGAAACGCTACGCCCGTTATAGCTGATTCAGGCAGAATCAGCGCCTCTTCGTCTGCAAGCTTCTCCCTAATCCGCAGGTTGACTTTACTCCCATCTTCCAGCGTGAATTCTCTGGTTTCAGAGTGCTGAAATTTGTGCTTTTTGAGATTTTCATGCTGAAAATCTCCAATGCGGTGATAAACAATATCCGCTGCTTCCTCCGTCATGGGGATATAACCCGGTACGTCTTCGGGAGAGATATTTTCCGGAATATTAATCACGTCATTACCCGGAGACCAGTTCAGATCGGCCTGTGATAAGGTATCAATATCAGGAAGAAAGAGCGTATAAGAGTTAAGGGTGAAAATATTTTCCAGATTATGGAACGTGTGCGCCACGCCAGGGGGGATAATTAACGTCTTTGCCGATGACGGCGTGATTTCAAACTCAAGGTGTGTTCGAAACGTCGGTGAACTGGAGCGGCAGTCAATAAACTTGGCGAGAATAACCTGCTTTTCACTGCCAAGAAATGTAAGAGTATCCTGTTGTCCCAAATGAATACCGTACTGGCCATATTTAAATTCATGTTCACCGTGGTAGACGATATTTACCGGATGGGTCGTGACAAAGGGTACAACATAAGAATCTGACCTTCCATTATTGACTCTCCAGCGCGAACCCCAGCGCAGACCGTCAATAGTAATTTCTTTATTAAGCTGCTCGATTACATCGTTCATAAATATGGCCTCATAAAAAAGGCAGCCTTCAGGCTGCCTCATATCGTCAGAGATTTACCACTTCGATGTCATATCCTGCGCTTTTTGCGCTTTTCATAAGCTCACTAAGGCTACTGGTATTAAGCTGCGAATATTTATCATCCGCTGGCGCATTTTTAATGCCTGCCAGATAGGCAAGTTTATCAAAAGCAGCCGTAGCGGCTGATTTAGTTTGCAGCACCATATCTGTGAAAGAGTTACCCTCCACATTATTTTCATTCGCAGGCTTAGGAGATTTGTACAGACGTGAAACTTCGTTAATTTTGCTCATAAAAACTCCCTACTTTCAGTTGAAGGCATTATGAAAATTAGAACGAACTTGTTAGCGAAATGTCGTTTATTGACGTTTCAACTTACATTTATCATTAGAATAATTTAACTGTCGATAATATTTATCAACTTAGTAACGAAAAAATGTGATAAATAGTTTTTATGCTTTCACAGGCTCAGGCAGCAACCTCTCGCGATAACGCCTAGCAACAGCGCAGCTGCTGACATCATGTAGAACAGCAGGTAATCCTTCAGTGGACTGACTCCGCCCCGGTAGACGATCCTGTCCTGTAGTTTGAGCATAGGAGGAGCGTATGGACACACCACGATTTACACCTGAATTTAAGGAAGAGGCCGTCCGTCAAATAACGGAACGCGGTTATTCCGTTGCCGAAGTATCCGACCGTCTGGGCGTCTCTGCACACAGCCTCTATAAATGGCTACGGGCTATCAAACCTGATAACAGTGAACAGCATGCCCGGGATTTACTGGAAGCCAAAAGCGAGATCCTGAAATTTCGTGCGCAGCTAAAACGCACCGAAGAAGAACGGGATATCCTGAAAAAGGCCGCGCGGTACTTTGCAAGAAAGCCCGACTGAAGTACCGCTTTATCAATGAGCATCGCTCTGTATGGGGTGTGATGACAATGTGTCGGGTACTTAATGTCGCCCGGGCCGGGTTCTATGCGTGGCTGCACAACCCGGTCTCGGCGCGTGATAAAGATAACCAGCGTCTGCTGACGCTTATCCGTGACTCATATTCACTGAGCGGAGGCGTATACGGTTACCGGCGGGTTCATGGTGACCTGAACGAAATCGGGGAAACCTGCGGTAAAAACCGGGTGGGACGTATTATGCAACTGAACCGGATTAAAGCCGTGCGTGGCTATAAAGCGCCGCGCCGTATCGCTGACAGGCCTTCAGTCGTTGCCCCTAATCGCGTGCAGCGGCAGTTTACTGTTATCCGGGCCAATCAGGTCTGGGTCACCGATATGACTTATATCCGCACCTGGAAGGGCTGGTTGTATCTGGCGGTGGTTATCGATCTCTTCGCCCGTAACGTGGTCGGCTGGTCGATGAAGCCCACTCTCTCACGAGAACTGGCGCTGGATGCGCTGATGATGGCGGTCTGGCGACGTAAACCTGACGACGAGGTCATCGTGCACTCAGACCAGAGCAGCCAGTACGGCAGTGACGACTGGCAGCGGTTCTGTCGGGCCAATAACCTGGCCCCAGGCATGGGCCGGCGTGGTAACTGCTGGGATAATGCGGTGGCCGAATCGTTCTTCAGTTCACTGAAAAAAGAACGCATCAGGAAGAGGATCTACAAAACCCGGGATCTGGCCCGGGCGGATATCTTCGATTACATTGAAGTGTTCTACAACCGGGCCCGGCGTCACAGCCATCTTGGCGGCGTCAGTCCGGAGGCCTTCGAACAGGCCTCATCGTGAGGACAGGAAATGTCTACTGTTGTGGGGTCAGTCCACAGGACTAGCATTTTATAATGCAGTCACGTTAAGTGCCAGTGTCTGTAGTATTTTTGGTCTTGCAAGGAAACCCGGTGCCTGGCGATTATTCAGATGGCTTCCTCGAGATTATTACCGAAAAGTTGAAATCATGAGTAGACCAAAACTAACGATGAAAATTGTTGGTTATGGTGTAAAAGCAAAGGTCATTTTTGACCTTTTGACCACAGAGAATAACCAATCCTAACTACGACTTATTCTTTTATAACGCCAGGATTTATAGGCTAGCAACGGCGGTTGTACAAATATTGCAACCGCAATACCGCAAAGTAGCCCGATAGAGCCAGCGAAAAGGCTTTCGGCTGAACCAAAAAGAACCAGCAAAACGAAAACTACAAGACAACCAGCTACGACAAAAATCGCTATGACAAAACGATTAGCTAGATCCTGGATGGTATCACCAATAGAACCACCGTAATTTTCGGTATTATTTTTAATTTTCTGAATATCAATGCTACTGAAACCTGATTTCAACAGATTAGCTTCGTTCACTTTCATAGCATTCCACCTTTCATCCTTAAAATATAGATGCCCCTCCGTTGGAAGTATACACAAAAATCCCGGGCAAAGCTGGATCATCCCAACCATTAGTCGGTGTTTTTATTGATATTTAAAACATGAAGTTATCTTCTTAGCGTGGTTTTTCACACGATTGGACCTCAAACCCCAGCGATGCCTTTCGCTTCCGCAGTGACATCAGTAATCTTATAAACCCGTTCTCTGAACTCGATGACACCGGCTTTCACGTTGTCCTTTTTGATGGAGGCAGATAACATGTCCCCAAACATGAAGCCCAGAAGAAAGGTCGACAAACCAAAGCCGACCAAATCACATATCATTCTTTGTCACCGATGCGATCTTCGGTGTCGCGCAAACAGGATGGCCATGTAAGGCGCGGATGGCGCAAGCTACCGTCTGACGTCTCTTCGTGGGCATTAACTTTCACGATAAGGCCCAGATAGTTGTCCTGATTCATTCAAATATCAGCCAGATACTTGTGCTTGATACCCGACGCTTCCACAACCGCATCATTCTCCAGGCGGATAGTGACGGAGCCAAGAATGTGGGCGAATGCTGAGTCTGGCTTGCCCGGTTTGAACCCAATAATTTCACCATCGGCCTCAATCTCATCCTTCATCTTCCACCCGCTTTTGGTGCGCTTAAACTCGTAAACAGAGAACGGGTCTTGAGCCATGTAGCCCTCTTCGTTGTCGTCCAGAGCCTGCATGAAGAGGTCGATAAACTCTTTGTGGCTATGCACCCGTTGGAACGAGTGCAGACGCACGTCGTTTTTGTACTCGTTGTCCGGGCGACGTTTTCAGTCAGTCCAGCTGCACAGATCGATATGGCGGCCTTTCAGCTTGCGGCCGGTCTTCTTGTACTCTTTCGTTTTGGCGAAGGGTGGGGACCATAGATTTATGGCTGAATGAACGCTCGGGATCCTGCTTTCGCTGCGCTGGAGGTGTTTATGGTTCAGCCGCTGAGGCGGTCGGCCCTGGTAAGCATAAAGAGCGGGTATCAGCTGCCTCGGGCCCGTTTTCAGGAAGCGGAACGTTTGCGGGGCTTTTTCACCGCGGGCGTCGGCATCACCGCCGTCACTTCACTCTCCACCCAGCCATCGTCCAGCCGGGTTTTCAGCGTATCGCCAGGATGCAGCTGCTGCGTTTTTTTCACCACCTGACCATCTGCCGCCGTTGTCACGCTAAACCCGCGCGCCAGCGTTGCCAGCGGGCTGACCCCTTCAAGCTGAGCCGCAAGGTGGCCGAAGCGCTGCTTGTTGTCGTTAAGCTGCTGCTGCATCGACTGCTGCAGGCGATACTGCCACTGCTGTAGCTGCTGGCGCAAACGCTCTACGCGCATCTCCGGGCGAATGTCATTCAGACGCTGCACCGCACGCTCCTGCTGGCGTATCGCCAGGCGAACCTGACGCTGTACGGCATCATCCAGACGACGGCGCAGCTTTATCAGCGTGGTCTGCTGTCGGGCCAGCTGGAGCTGAGGATGTTGTTGCTGAAGACGATGATGCAGGCGCGTAAAGCGGCGCTGCTGCTGCGCGAGATAATAATCCATGGCCATTTCCAGCCGCTGCTGCTGGGACTGGAGCTGGCGTAGCAGCTCAATCTGATTGCGGCTGACCAGTTCGGCAGCCGCAGAGGGCGTGGGTGCGCGCAGATCGGCCACAAAATCGGCGATGGTCACGTCGGTTTCATGACCGACGGCGCTGACAACAGGAATACGGCTGGCAAAAATCGCCCGTGCCACGCGCTCATCGTTAAAGCTCCATAAATCTTCCAGCGAACCGCCGCCGCGACCGACAATCAGCACATCGCACTCGTTCCGGGCATTCGCCAGCTCAATGGCACGCACGATGCCGGCCGGCGCATCGACGCCCTGGACCTGAGTCGGATAAATTACAACCGGCAGAGAAGGATCGCGGCGATGCAGTACGCGCAGCACATCGTGCAGTGCGGCACCGCTGGCGGAGGTGATCACCCCAACCTGGCGAGCCGGATCCGGCAGCGGCTGCTTGTGCATTTGTTCGAAAAGCCCTTCGGCCATCAGGCGCTGCTTTAACTGCTCAAACTGCTGCTGTAACAGTCCGTCACCGGCAGGCTGCATGCTTTCGGCAATCAGCTGGTAGTCGCCGCGCGGTTCATACAGCGTGATGGTGGCGCGCACCAGCACCTGCTGACCATTCTGAGGCCGGAAATCGACGCGGCGGTTGCTGTTACGGAACATCGCGCAGCGTACCTGGGCGCCGTCGTCCTTCAGCGTGAAGTACCAGTGACCGGAAGAGGGCTGGGAGAAATTAGAGATCTCCGCGCTCAGCCACACCTGGCCCATCTCCATCTCCAGCAGCTTGCGCACTGTGGTATTAAGACGGCTGACGGTAAAAATATTGGCGGTTGGCGGTAGCGACATGTGATTAAGATCAAATTCTAAATCAGGAGGTTAATCAACCGATACTACATGGCTGAACGGAGGTTTCAAGAGTTTTATTAAAAAGTACTGGAGGCAATCGGTTACGGCCTGTATAATGCCGCGGCAATATTTTACAAGTTCTCATTCACCCTGAGGTTGAGATATTGCCATGCTAAGAATCGCTAAAGAAGCCCTGACATTCGACGACGTTCTGCTCGTTCCTGCTCACTCCACTGTACTGCCAAACACTGCCGACCTCAGCACCCAGCTTACCAAAACTATTCGTTTGAACATTCCTATGCTGTCCGCTGCCATGGATACTGTGACCGAATCCGGTCTGGCCATTGCGCTGGCGCAGGAAGGTGGCCTGGGCTTTATCCACAAGAACATGTCTATTGAGCGCCAGGCGGATGAAGTTCGCAAGGTGAAGAAACATGAAAGCGGCGTCGTTACTGAACCGCAGACCGTCCTGCCTACAACCGCACTGAGCGAAGTCAAAGCGCTGACCGAGCGTAACGGTTTTGCCGGATATCCGGTGGTGAACGGTGAAAACGAACTGGTAGGTATTATCACCGGTCGTGACGTTCGCTTCGTGACCGATCTGACTCTGCCGGTCTCTGCCGTAATGACGCCGAAAGAGCGTCTGGTGACGGTGAAAGAGGGCGAGGCCCGCGAAATCGTCTTGCAGAAAATGCACGAAAAACGCGTTGAAAAAGCGCTGGTTGTGGATGACAGCTTCCACCTGCTGGGCATGATTACCGTTAAGGATTTCCAGAAAGCAGAGCGTAAACCGAACGCCTGTAAAGATGAGCACGGTCGCCTGCGCGTTGGTGCTGCGGTGGGTGCCGGTGCCGGTAACGAAGAGCGCGTTGACGCGCTGGTGGCTGCCGGTGTTGACGTGCTGCTGATCGACTCTTCTCACGGCCATTCTGAAGGCGTTCTGCAGCGTATTCGCGCCACTCGCGCCAAATACCCTGACCTGCAGATTGTTGGCGGCAATGTGGCAACCGGCGCCGGCGCGCTGGCGCTGGCTGAAGCGGGCGTAAGCGCGGTGAAAGTCGGTATTGGTCCTGGCTCTATCTGTACCACCCGTATCGTCACCGGCGTAGGCGTACCGCAGATCACTGCCGTATCCGACGCGGTAGCCGCGCTGGAAGGGACCGGTATTCCGGTTATCGCCGATGGCGGCATCCGTTTCTCCGGCGATATCGCTAAAGCTATCGCTGCCGGTGCCTCTGCGGTCATGGTTGGCTCAATGCTGGCGGGAACGGACGAAGCGCCGGGTGAAATCGAACTGTACCAGGGTCGCTCATTCAAGTCCTATCGCGGCATGGGATCTCTGGGCGCGATGTCCAAAGGATCGTCAGACCGTTACTTCCAGACCGACAACGCCGCAGACAAACTGGTGCCGGAAGGTATCGAAGGCCGCGTGGCCTATAAAGGCTTCCTGAAAGCAATCGTGCATCAGCAAATGGGTGGCCTGCGCTCCTGTATGGGGCTGACCGGCTGTGGTACTATCGATGACCTGCGTACCAAAGCGGAATTTGTTCGCATCAGCGGTGCCGGGATTCAGGAAAGCCACGTTCACGACGTGACCATTACTAAAGAGTCTCCGAACTACCGTATGGGTTCCTGATAAACCCTGCACTGTGCGCCCGGTTTAGCCGGGCGTTTTACCACTTCCCGTATTTTGAATTACATCGCCCTGGAATAGCCAATGACGACGGAAAACATTCATAAACACCGCATTCTGATCCTCGATTTCGGTTCACAGTATACTCAGCTGGTTGCGCGCCGCGTGCGTGAACTGGGTGTGTACTGTGAACTGTGGGCGTGGGACGTAACCGAAGAGCAGATCCGCGGGTTTAACCCGAGCGGCATCATCCTCTCCGGCGGCCCGGAAAGCACCACCGAGCACGGCAGCCCGCGTGCACCGGAGTACGTGTTCAACGCCGGTGTGCCGGTGCTGGGCGTATGCTACGGCATGCAGACCATGGCAATGCAGCTGGGTGGCGCGGTTGAAGGTTCAAACGAGCGTGAGTTCGGCTATGCGCAGGTAGAAGTGAAAACCGAAAGTGCGCTGACCCGCGATATCGAGGATGCGCTGAGCGCGGCCGGCAAGCCGCTGCTGGATGTCTGGATGAGCCACGGCGATAAAGTGACGGCCATCCCGTCTGACTTCGTGACCGTTGCCAGCACCGATACCTGTCCGTTTGCCATTATGGCCAACGAAGAGAAGCGCTTCTACGGCGTGCAGTTCCACCCGGAAGTGACCCACACCCGTCAGGGTCAGCGTCTGCTGGAGCGCTTTGTGCGCGATATCTGTGAGTGTGAAGCGCTGTGGACCCCGGCGAAGATTATCGAAGATGCTGTTGAGCGCCTGCGTGAGCAGGTTGGCGAAGATAAAGTGATCCTCGGCCTGTCCGGTGGGGTTGACTCTTCCGTTACCGCCATGCTGCTGCATCGCGCTATCGGCGATCGCCTGACCTGCGTCTTCGTTGACAACGGGCTGCTGCGCCTGAACGAAGCCAAACAGGTTATGGAGATGTTCGGTGACCACTTTGGTCTGAACATTATTCACGTGGAGGGCGAGCAGCGCTTCCTGGATGCGCTGGCGGGTGAAAACGACCCGGAAGCCAAGCGTAAGATCATCGGCCGCGTGTTCGTTGAAGTCTTTGATGAAGAAGCGCTGAAGCTGGAAGATGTGAAGTGGCTGGCGCAGGGCACCATCTATCCGGACGTGATTGAATCTGCGGCATCCGCAACTGGTAAAGCCCACGTCATTAAGTCTCACCACAACGTGGGCGGCCTGCCGAAAGAGATGAAGATGGGGCTGGTTGAGCCGCTGCGTGAGCTGTTCAAAGACGAAGTGCGCAAAATCGGTCTGGAGCTGGGCCTGCCGCACGCGATGCTGTTCCGTCATCCGTTCCCTGGCCCTGGCCTGGGTGTGCGTGTACTGGGCGAAGTGAAAAAAGAGTACTGCGACCTGCTGCGCCGTGCGGACGCTATCTTCATTGAAGAACTGCACAAAGCCGACCTGTACAATAAAGTCAGCCAGGCGTTCACCGTCTTCCTGCCGGTTCGCTCCGTTGGCGTGATGGGCGATGGCCGCAAGTATGACTGGGTTGTTTCCCTGCGTGCGGTAGAAACCATCGACTTTATGACCGCACACTGGGCGCACCTGCCGTATGACTTCCTCGGCCGGGTTTCCAACCGCATTATCAACGAAGTGGATGGTATCTCCCGCGTGGTTTACGATATTTCGGGTAAACCACCTGCTACGATCGAGTGGGAATGATTTAACGTCTGGCAACAGCCTGCACGTAAAAGCAGTAAAACCCCTCTAAGCCCGCATCACTGCGGGCTTTTTTGTTTTTCTGTCTGGCACTTTCTGGCAGCTGTTAGCAACGGGAAGCACGGTTTTTTCAATGGAATTTTTGATGGTACTCTCTGATTTCGAATTCAGATTTGAAAAAGCACCATGTGATAAATTTCGGTTGAGTTATGGTGTTTATTTTTTATAACTCAATTAAAAACAGAGAGTTAAATGACCTTTCTGGGTCTTTTACAACATGGTATTAATTGATATAGGAAAACAATAAACCATGTTGACTGACACCAGGCTGCGCCACCTTAAGCCGAAGGAAAAACTCTTTAAAGTTAATGACCGCGATGGTCTGTATGTTGCGGTGACTCCGGCCGGAACGATCTCATTTCGCTACAACTATTCAATAAACGGAAGACAGGAGACCGTTACGTTTGGCCGCTATGGTGTTGGAGGGATTACGCTTGCCGAAGCTCGCGAACGGCTCAACGAAGCTAAAAAGATGGTTGCCGGTGGAAGATCGCCTGCGAGGGAAAAAGCCAGAGATAAAGCGCGTATCAAAGATGCGGAGACTTTTGGTGCGTGGGCTGAGAAATGGTTGCGTGGCTATCAAATGGCTGAATCGACGCGTGATATGCGGCGTTCGGTATATCAAAGAGAGTTGAAGGCAAAATTTGCCCAGCAGAAACTGACTGAGATTACACATGAAGACTTACGCGTATTAACCGATAACATTGTCGAGAGAGGGGCACCGGCGACAGCTGTGCACACTAGAGAGATTGTATTGCAAGTCTATCTGTAGTGGTCAACAAAAACTGGCCACCACTTTAGAGTTTTTCCAGTATCGATTTTCCGATTCGTTGGGTGGTAACCCGCCGTTATATTCGTGCGGCCTGAGCGCACTGTAATACCCAACGATAT
>CAJYIY010000101.1 GCA_913775305.1 uncultured Erwinia sp.
CGCTGGCGTGAGCGGGAACGCGAGCGACATCGTGAGTGGAGGGAGCATGAGCGCCACCCTCCTCATCCCCCTCACCCTCATCACTGATGCCCCGCGGATCCCGATAAAAAACGGGGCAATCCGTGAAGGAATTGCCCCGTTTTAATCCGGCGTTGCGATCACATTCCGGCAGCCATCGATACCAGCAGATAGCCGTTGAGCAACACCACGACAACCACGATGGCCCGGCCAATATTCTGCATCAGCCGGGAATTGACCATCTCGCCCATCAGTTCGCGGTTGCCGGTAAACGCCAGCAGCGGCACCAGCGCCAGCGCAATCCCGAAGCTCAGCACCACCTGGCTCATTACCAGAATACGGGTTGGATCCCAGCCAGCGATGATGACAACAAAAGACGGCACCATGGTAATAATACGGCGTACCAGCAGCGGAATGTGAAAGTGGATAAATCCCTGCATCACCACCTGCCCGGCCATGGTGCCCACCACCGTTGATGACAGGCCGGCTGCCAGCAGGCTCAGACCGAACACCACCGCGGCCGCTTTGCCCAGCAGCGGGTCAAGGGTCAGATAAGCCTGATCCAGGTCGGCAATACCGCTGTGGCCACTGAAGTGAAACGCGGCAGCAGCGGTGGCCATCATAGCCAGGTTAACAAAACCGGCGATGGTCATGGCAACGGCCACATCCAGCTTGGTGGACCGGTATCGCTCGCTGCGCGTGTCAACTCCGCTCTTTTGGGTCAGCGAAGAGTGAAGGTAGATAACGTGGGGCATGATGGTCGCACCCAGTACCCCGGCGGCAAGAAGCACGGCGTCAGCCGTAGGCAGCGACGGCACCGCCATCCCCTGGAGCAAATCCACCACTTTCGGTTGAGAGAAAAACAGCTCAATCACGTAGGCGGCGGCGACAAACAGCAGCAGACCGCCGATCACCAGCTCCAGCGGTTTCTGACCACGGCTTTGCAACATCAGGATCAGGAAGGTGGCAACCCCGGTCAGCATAGCGCCCTGCAGCAGACTGACGCCAAATACCAGCTTGAAGCCTATGGCCGCCCCGATAAACTCAGCCAGATCGGTTGCCATGGCAATAATTTCGGCCTGTACCCAGTAAAACCAGACGGCCGGACGGGGAAAACGATCGCGAATGTGCTCACACAGATTTTTACCGGTGGCGATGCCCAGCTTGGCCGACATCAGCTGAATCACCATCGCCATAATGTTGGCCCACACCACCACCCACAGCAGTTTATAGCCGTAGGAGGCACCGGCCTGAATATTGGTGGCAAAGTTGCCGGGATCGATGTAGCCGATCGCGGCGATGAAGGCAGGCCCCATCAAGGCAAACTTGATTTTCCGGTTATTGCGGACGCTCTGCTGGGCAGTGCGACTTTCCAACATAGTGATGACCCCTGCTCTGCGGCGGATACGCTCTTTTGAAAGACAGAATAATGATGATTAAGCGCAATGGTGATGGTGATAGCTATCGCTGTAATAGCCATCGCTATAAAATATAGCATTGGCTATGTTTTGGGTTACATTACGTTATAGCTAAAATTTGAGCAACCTCTTTCACTGTAGGGTATCCGGAATTCACTTACCAGATGTCGTTTCTTTTTCATCGCCCTTCGCCGCGATGACGCTCAGGCGTCGGGAGTGGGCCGGGAATGCGGAGAAATTCACCGGCATCGGGGAAAACCTGTGACGGCTCAAGCTTTTCGACGAAAAGCTGTAATAGCTAATTGTTATATTGTGGATTAAGTCTCGTTTTTCCAAATCTTGTTACATAGAATGTGCAACGAAATATAACTGCCCTCAAATTATTGGAGCAAACATGTCCCGCATTCTGCACTTTGCACTGGCACTGGCGGTGGTTGCGCTGTTGGCCTTACTGGTCAGCCGCGACCGAAAAAATATCCGTGTCCGCTTCGTTATCCAGCTTTTGGTGATCGAAGTTCTGCTCGCCTGGTTCTTCCTGAACTCTGAAGTCGGTCTCGGCTTTGTCAAGGGATTCTCAGATCTGTTCGAAAAACTGCTGAAGTACGCAGCAGAAGGCACCAACTTTGTCTTCGGTAATATGAGTGACAAAGGTCTGGCCTTCTTCTGGCTTAATGTACTCTGTCCCATCGTCTTTATCTCTGCGCTGATCGGTATTTTGCAGCATTTCCGCATTTTGCCTGTCATCATTCGCGCCATCGGTACGGTGCTGTCGAAGATTAACGGCATGGGCAAGCTGGAGTCCTTTAACGCGGTAAGCTCGCTGATTCTGGGACAGTCAGAGAACTTTATTGCCTATAAAGATATTCTCGGAAAAATGTCTGAACGCCGCATGTACACCATGTCTGCTACCGCCATGTCGACCGTCTCGATGTCGATTGTCGGTGCCTACATGACCATGCTGCAGCCCAAATACGTGGTCGCCGCGCTGATCCTCAACATGTTCAGCACCTTTATCGTGCTGTCGCTGATCAACCCTTACCGCGTCGAGCATGAGGAAGATCTGAAGCTGAGCAACACGCACGAAGGTCAGAGCTTCTTTGAAATGCTGGGTGAATACATCCTGGCCGGTTTCAAAGTGGCAGTGATTGTCGCCGCGATGCTGATCGGTTTCATCGCGCTGATCTCTGGTATTAATGCGCTGTTTGATACGCTTTTCGGCATCAGCTTCCAGGGGATCCTGGGCTACGTGTTCTTCCCGTTTGCATGGGTGATGGGCGTTCCTGCCGCTGAGGCGCTTCAGGTTGGCAGCATCATGGCAACCAAGCTGGTGTCTAACGAATTTGTGGCCATGATGGATCTGCAGAAGATAGCTTCCCAGCTCTCTCCGCGTGCGGAAGGGATACTGTCGGTGTTCCTGGTTTCCTTCGCTAACTTCTCCTCTATCGGCATCGTTGCAGGTGCAATTAAAGGCCTGAACGAAGAACAGGGGAACGTTGTTTCCCGCTTCGGCCTGAAGCTGCTGTACGGCTCAACGCTGGTCAGCGTGCTGTCGGCCTCCATCGCCGGACTGGTACTGTAATCCGAATCGGGGCCTGAGGGCCCCGTTTTTTATTCCGTCAGGCCCTTCATCCATTTCTGGCAATTGCAGCAGGTCGGCCCTGCCCGCGGTCACTGCGTCTGTGCCGCGGGAGCCCGGCGCGGGCTGTTTCGCATTATCCAGCGGCTGGCGACGTGCCCCTAAAAATGGAACGAAAAAAAATCCGCCGAAGCAGATTAGGATTCAAAACAGGATATTTTAGAATTTGGTGGAGATAAGCGGGATCGAACCGCTGACCTCTTGCATGCCATGCAAGCGCTCTCCCAGCTGAGCTATACCCCCACTACTTAATGCTGTTTTTCGGTGCCACCGAACCTTCTGGTAAGGTTTGGTGGAGATAAGCGGGATCGAACCGCTGACCTCTTGCATGCCATGCAAGCGCTCTCCCAGCTGAGCTATACCCCCAGTCCGAAAAACCGTGTCGTGTTGACGGCGGGGATAATATGAAACAGCGCGGTTGGTGTCAACGGCAAATTAACAATCTGAGATCGATCGCTGAAAAAGCCGCCAAAGTGATGATAAAGCATTGATCCCGCCTTTTCGGCTGCCGGTCACAAAGTGATTTCAACAGGTTGATGGCGAGCAGGAACGGCTTTCCGCGTCAGGATGACAGAGAACGATCGCGGTTTAACCGCTTATGTTGATGTTGTTAAATATTGATTATTTTTATAGGTAAAGTGACTTGTTTTTGTTAATACAGCGTGCAAAACTTGCGCCCGAATTTGGATGCCGGGCCTTCTCTGCGCTGGATGCGCGCGTTTCAGCACGCGATGGAATCCGGCAGTTTATCATCACACAACATCAGAGCCCCCATGTCTTTGCACACACCAAAAGAAATCGCTGCTCTTGCCGTTCAGGCAGGCGTAGTCAAAAGTCGTTCGTCTCTCTCAGCACTGCTTATCCTGGGTTTTATGGCTGGAGCCTTTATTGCCTTCGGCTTCCTGCTCTATCTCCACGTCATTAACCAGCTGCCTGCCGACTGGGGTTCATTCGGAGTGCTGCTGGGTGCGGCCGTTTTCCCGGTGGGCATTATTATGACCATCCTGGCGGGCGGTGAGCTGCTGACCGGAAATATGATGCTGCTGCCGGTAGCCTGGTTTGCCCGCAAAATTAGCGCGTTAAGCCTGCTGCGTAACTGGTTCTGGGTCACTATCGGTAACTTCCTGGGCAGCATCGCCATTGCCTGGCTGTTTGGCCATGTGATCGGCATGACCGAAGGTGATTACCTGAAGAAAACCGTGGCCATTGCCAGCGCGAAGGTTAACGCAGACTTTATGCACGCGTTTATTTCCGGTATTGGCTGCAACTGGCTGGTTTGCCTGGCGACCTGGCTGGCTTTCGCCAGCAAAGACGTGGTTGGCAAAATCTTCGGCATGTGGTTCCCGGTGATGGCCTTTGTGGCCATTGGTTTCCAGCACGTCGTGGCAAATATGTTTATCGTGCCTGCCGCTATTTTTGCCGGTTATCTGAGCTGGGCTGAATATCTGCCAAACTTTGTTGCTGTATTCCTCGGCAATACCGTTGGCGGCGCGGTGTTCGTCGGTCTGGCTTACTATATTGCCTATCGCCCTCGTACCGAAGAAGTGGCCGTTTCTCGTTGATTTATACTCCCCCGCGCGCCTGCTGCGGGGGAAATCCCTGTTTCTCCATGAATTTGCCCGCACTTTACTAAAGGTTAGTAATTTGTATTAGTTGTTCAAGTGATGAATTGTTGTAATATGTTCAATTACTTTATTCGGCTAAAAGGGAAAGATAGTGAAAAAGGATTGGTTAACGCCGGAAGAACTGGCACAGCAAACAGGTTTCAGCAGGCAAACCATCAATAAATGGGTTAAGAAAGAGGGCTGGACCACGGCTCCAAAACCCGGCGTTCAGGGCGGTAAAGCCAGGATGATTTTTATTGATGAACAGGTAAAATTATTTCTTAAATCAACACGTCACGCGTCTGAACCTACAGCGCACTACCGCGTTAATCAGAATTCTCTTTCCGCTTTACTGGTGTCATCGCTACAGCAATTGAGTACCGATGAGGAAGAACGGCTCACAGCGTTACTTCTGCGTGAGGGAATTCAGGGTATTTTGCAAAGATTAGGTATACGCAACGTTTAACCCGCAGCTCCTGCCAACAATAGCCGTCATTGTCAGCACCGGCTAATTGATACAGTGGCTGAAGTTATGAAAAAGGCTCATGAGAATCATGAGCCTTTTTTAACGGTGCAATAGTTGTGTCGACAGGGAAACAGGCTGTCACTCAGTGAGAAAATAATTCACACCGACGGCAAGACATCAGCGACAATGGGCTCAATCCGCGAGCCCACCGCCTGAATAGCCGCCAGATATCAGCCTTCGCGGGTGGCGATATACGCCAGCGCTTTTTCAATACGCGCAATGCTGCGTGATTTGCCGATCGCCTGTACGGTGACGTCCAGGCCCGGTGACTGACCGGCGCCGGTCACCGCAACGCGCAGTGGCATACCGACTTTACCCATGCCGACTTCCAGTTCGTCCGCCGTCGCCTGAATGGCATGATGAACGTTTTCTGCCGTCCAGTCCGTCACGGCGGCCAGCTTGTCGCGCACCACTTCGAGCGGCTGACGCGCAACCGGACGCAGATGCTTCTTCGCCGCATCCGCATCGAACGCCTCAAAGTCCTCGTAGAAATAACGGCAGGATGCGGCCATCTCCTTCAGCGTTTTACAACGCTCGCCCAGCAGAGTCACCAGCTGCGACAGCTGAGGGCCCGTGCGGGTATCAATGTTTTCCTGCTCGATGTGCCACTGCAGATGTGTGGCTACGTATTCCGGGGCCAGGGTATTGATATAATGATGGTTCAGCCACTGCAGTTTTTCGGTGTTGAAGGCGCTGGCAGATTTGCTGACCGCGTCCAGCTCGAACAGCTTTTTCATCTCGTCAACGGAGAAGATCTCCTGGTCGCCGTGGGACCAGCCCAGACGCACCAGATAATTCAGCAGCGCTTCGGGCAGATAGCCGTCATCACGATACTGCATAACGCCTACCGCACCGTGGCGTTTAGACAGTTTCTTACCGTCGTCGCCCAGGATCATTGAAACGTGGGCATAAACCGGTACCTGCGCACCGATCGCTTTCAGAATATTAATCTGACGCGGGGTGTTGTTGATATGATCTTCACCACGAATAACGTGCGTAATGCCCATATCCCAGTCATCGATCACAACGCAGAAGTTATAGGTTGGGGAGCCGTCGGTACGACGGATAATCAGATCGTCCAACTCCAGGTTGCTGAATTCAATCGGGCCGCGGATCTGGTCATCAAAAATAACCGATCCCTCCTGCGGGTTGCGGAAACGCACCACGTAGGGCTCATCGTCAGCATGATGCTCATGACTGTCGCGGCAGCGCCCGTCATAGCGCGGCTTCTCATTATTGGCCATTTGCTCTTCGCGCAGGGCCTCCAGCCGTTCTTTGGAGCAGTAGCATTTGTAGGCGGTGCCGGCTTCCAGCATTTGATCGATAACATCGTTGTAGCGATCGAAACGTTTGGTCTGATAGTACGGACCCTCATCCCAGTCGAGATTCAGCCAGTTCATACCGTCCATAATGGCATCGATCGCCTGCTGGGTTGAACGCTCCAGATCGGTATCTTCGATACGCAACACAAACTCACCGCCGTGATTGCGGGCAAACAGCCAGGAGTAAAGTGCAGTACGAGCGCCACCAACGTGCAGATAGCCAGTTGGGCTGGGAGCGAAGCGGGTTTTGATTTTCATTAATGAATGCCTTATTACGCGGATGCTTTGGCCAGAGTCGGGGCAAATTTTGCCGGTCTGATTTTCGTGTCAGATATTCTATCACTCACAGACGAATCCTCAACGCCAAACCCTGTTTCTCTCCTGACCATTGCCATGGTTTTCTACGGCAACCCTCTGTTTTTGCCTGAAATCACCACAGCCTGACTATTTTTAAGGCGAACTCACATTTTAATGAGAAAAAGCGTTGACTCATTTTGGCGGATCCCTATAATGCGACTCCACACAGCGGGGGTGATTAGCTCAGTTGGTAGAGCATCTCCTTTACACGGAGGGGGTCGGCGGTTCGAGCCCGTCATCACCCACCACCTACTTCGGTAGGCCCGCAGTGCAGATAAGTATTGAGATTGGGCGATTAGCTCAGTTGGTAGAGCATCTCCTTTACACGGAGGGGGTCGGCGGTTCGAGCCCGTCATCGCCCACCATTTCGGGTCGTTAGCTCAGTTGGTAGAGCAGTTGACTTTTAATCAATTGG
>CAJYIY010000102.1 GCA_913775305.1 uncultured Erwinia sp.
CCCAGGAAGATCGCCATCAGGCCGGAGATGATCGGCACGAAGCGTTTTCCGGCAAAGAAGCCGAGATACTCAGGGAGCTGGATACGATAGAAGCGGTTAAACATATAGGCCGCTATCGAACCGGCGATAATCCCGCCCAGTACGCCGGTATCCGCCAGATGTTTAGCGGCAATTTCATCCGCAGGCAAATGCAGTACCAGTGGCGCAACAACCGCCATGGTTTTCACCATGATGCCGTAGGCCACTACGGCGGCCAGAGCGGAAACACCGTCGTTATTCGTAAAGCCAAGTGCCACGCCAATGGCAAAAATCAGCGGCATATTGGCAAATACTGAACCGCCTGCTTCTGCCATGACCTGCGAAACCACGGCAGGTAGCCAGCTGAAGTTGGCGGAACCAACGCCCAGCAGAATACCTGCAATCGGCAGAACCGATACAGGCAACATCAGCGATTTACCGACCTTTTGCAGGTTCGCAAATGCATTTTTGAACATAGTGTAAAGCTCCTGAGTATGAGTACTTTTCTTCTCTTCGCGCCAGGCGCGTTGCAAGGGAGGGAGGATCCTTTGCGGGTGAGGCGTCATTGCACCTCTGATAATTATTACGAAGAGTAAAATAAATCCGCGTGAATTTGTTTGACGACTATCACGTTTCGTGGAACGTGCGGCGGCACTTTTTAAGATTTCACAGATAGTTGCTACTTTTTTCAGCAAAAAAAATGCAGCCACTGATATTGTCGGGCTGCACTTTACAAATTTTTCCTATTAATTACGAGCTATAAAAGAACAGGTCGTCGATCAATCCGTCAGACGTGACATGGGAACATGGAACAGACGAGAAAAGTTCTGCGTGGTGGCCTGCGCCAGTTCTTCAACGCTCACGCCCTTCACCACCGCCATATATTCCGCGACGTCGCGCGTGTAGGCGGGCTGGTTCTCTTTGCCACGGTGCGGCACCGGGGCCAGATAAGGCGAATCGGTCTCGACCAGCATTCTGTCCAGCGGCACATAGCGCGCTGCTTCACGTATCTGTTCAGCATTGCGGAAGGTGGCAATACCGGAGAATGAGATACAGAAGCCCATATCCAGCAGCTTTTCTGCCGTCTGGCGATCTTCGGTAAAGCAGTGCAGCACTCCGCCGCACTGCTCGGCCTGCTCCTCCTGCAATATTGCCAGCGTGTCTTCTCGCGCGTCGCGCGTATGGACGATAACAGGCTTATTCAGTTCGCGGCCCACACGGATGTGTTCCCGGAATGAGGCCTGCTGGCGGGCTTTGGTCTCTTTCTGATAGAAATAGTCCAGCCCGGTTTCTCCCATCGCAATCACGCGCGGATCGGCGGCAAGCTGACGCAGTTCGGCAAAATCGTACTCTTCTTCCTGGTTCAGCGGATGAACACCGCAGGAGTAGGCGACATTGGGACGATCGCCAATCAGTTCGATCATCGCTTTATAGCCGGGAAGCGTGGTGGCAACCGCCAGCAAAAATTTCACATCACGCGCGGCGGCTTTCGCCAGGACATCAGATACATCCTGATGCAGCGTTTCGTAGTTCAGGCCATCCAGATGGCAGTGCGAATCAACTAAAAACATAATCGTTACTCTTAACCCGTTAAATCGGTAGCGTGAGGATGCAGAATGGCTTCCCAGCTCAACAGCTGATCGGTGAGCAGCAGCTCGCGGTTAACCGCCACCACGTTCAGCAGGTGGTCACGGCAGGTCAGCCACTGACGAAGGCTGGCGTCAATGGCCGTTGCCGGCAGCAGGCTGGCAATCTGCATCACCAGTGTCTGGCAATCCACATTGCTGATAAATGCCCCACCGCCCTGCTGCCACTTTACTGCATCAACCAACAGTGAACAGAGCCAGCCAATACGCCGCGCCGCATCGTCATGATTCAAGGCAGGAAGCAGACTGAGCAGATCGCCCTGAATCGCGACAGGCAGCGCCTGACAAACCTGCTGACGCTGCTGCCAGTTTTTCTCTTCCAGCAGCGTCAGTGCAGCCGCAGGCGCACCGCTGGTCAACCGCAAAGCCGCAGTACGTTCATTCAGGCCCGCCGCACACTGTTTCTGTAGCCAGTGCAGGCTCTGCGTTTCATCCGGCGGCGCGAGATGCCACTGCAGGCAGCGACTGCGCAGCGTAGCCAGCAGACGCGAGGGTTCGTGGCAGCTCAGCAGGAACCAGGTATTTTGCGGCGGCTCTTCCAGCGTTTTGAGCAGGGCATTGGCAGCGGCTTCGGTCAGCTGTTGCGCATCTGGCAGCCAAACCACTTTCGCCCCTCCCTGCTGGGCATGATGATAAAGCTTTTCCGTGACGCTGCGCACTGCATCAATCCCCAGCGCGCTTTTGCCTTTTTCCGCTTCCAGTTGATACCAGTCCGGATGGGTTCCCGCCTGCATCAGCTGGCACGCATGGCAGCGACCGCAGCTTTTCAGTCCATCCGGCTGACGGCACATCAGCCAGCGGCTGATCCCCCAGACCAGCGCATTATCGCCCATTCCGGGCAGCGCCTGGATCAGCAACGCATGATGCGCGCGCTGCGCCTGATGCTGGCTGATAATCTGCCGATAGCTGTTATTCAGCCACGGATACCAGTTCATTGCTGTTCCCGTAACCACTGCTGCAGCGTCTGCTGTAGCTGCTGAGTCACCTGCGGAAGATCGCAGGTCGCATCAATGGTTTTAATCCGCGCATCGGCAGCGGCCAGCGCCAGATAGCGTTCGCGGGTGCGGTTAAAAAAGTGAAGCGACTCCTGCTCGATGCGGTCCAGCTCACCGCGCGCCCGGGCACGCTGCAGGCCAATCTCAGGGGTGACATCAAGATAGAGCGTCAGATCCGGAGCAAAATCGCCCAGCACTGCCTGTTTCAGGGTGCTCATCAGCTGATTATCCATGCCACGTCCACCGCCCTGATAAGCCTGAGAAGAGAGATCGTGACGGTCGCCAACTACCCAGGCGCCCCTTGCTAAGGCCGGTTTAATCACGTTTTCCACCAGCTGCACGCGCGCGGCGTATAACATCAGCAGTTCGGCTTTGTCAGTGACCTGTTCGCCTTCAATCCCCTGTTTAATCAGATCGCGCAGCTGCTCTGCCAGCGGCGTGCCGCCGGGTTCGCGGGTGAAGACAATATCGTTAATGCCATAACGACGCAGTTCTGCAACCACGGCATCCCGTGCGGTGGTTTTACCTGCCCCTTCCAGGCCTTCAATAACGATAAATTTACTGTTCATTTTTTTCCTTCAACGCCAGGCGATAAACCTGCACGGCTTTATTATGGCTTGCCAGATTGGTGGTAAATGTGTGGCCACCTTTTCCATCGGCTACGAAGTAGAGGAAGTTAGTCTTCAGCGGGTGAGCTGCAGCCTCCAGCGAGGCTTTACCCGGCATCGCGATCGGTCCCGGCGGCAGGCCGTTAATGGTGTAGGTGTTCCACGCGGTCGGCGTTTCCAGATCTTTTCGCGTCAGCGTGCCGCGATAATCCGGTCCCAGACCATAGATTACGGTTGGATCGGTTTGCAACCGCATACCCAGCCGCAGACGGTTGATAAACACCGAAGCCACTTTGCTGCGCTCATCGCTGACCGCCGTCTCTTTTTCAATAATCGAGGCCATGGTCAGCATATCATTTTTGTTTTTATAGGGCAGGTTATCCATTCTCCCCTGCCACTGCGCATCCACCTCTTTTTCCATCCGCTGCCAGGCGCGCTTAAGCAGCGCGACATCAGTGGTATTGGCGGTATACAGATAGGTATCAGGATAAAACCAGCCTTCAACGCCCTTCGCCTCACCTTCCATCTTCAGCGCACTGGCGACGGTGGCCAGCCGATCGTCCGCCAGCGTATGTTTAATGTAGGGCGCACTGCGCAGCTGACTTAACCACTCCTGCATCCGCGTGCCTTCGACAAAGCGCAGCGGGAACTGCGCTTCTTTACCGCTGGCAAGCAGCGCAAGCATGTCACGGACGGTCATTTCAGGATCCAGACGATAGGTTCCGGCCTTAAACTTTGCCAGTTCCGGCTCAAGCTTCAGCAGCATGCCAAACCACAGGCTCTCTTTAATGATGTGTTTTGATTCCAGCTGAGCTTCCAGCACCACCCGACCCGATCCTGCCGGTAGGGTAAAAATGGTTTCTTTGTCTACCGTCAGCGGTGAGTCAGCGAACTGGCGAATTTGCCAGTATCCGTACGCGACAGCCAGCAGAGAGACAGCAACGACCCCGGCGATAATTTTGCGTGTTTTAGTCATGAAAGTTCCACGAATGATTAATGGGGGTTAAGCAGACGAAATAAATGGCGCGAGCTGAAGTGCCGCGCCTCAATCTGGCGGACAGGTAAAACCGGCATCAACGCATTGGTTATCAACACTTCTTCGGCTTCAGCCAGCGCCTCAACGCCGGTTCGAACCTCACGCAGGGTGAATCCCAGTTCGATGACCCGCCGCATAACCTGCTGACGCTGGATACCGTTGACGCCCGAGGCCGTTAAGTCCGGGGTAAAAACCTGCTCCCCGATACGCCAGAAAAAATTTGCCGCACAGCATTCCACCAGCATGGCATCAGTGTCAAGCACCAGCGCCTCATCGGCACCGGTCTGCTCAAGCTGTGTGCGGATCAGCACCTGCTCCAGCCGGTTAAGGTGCTTTATTCCCGCCAGCAGCGGATTTTTACTCAGTGGAATCGGGCTGATTGCCAGCCTCGCCCCTGTTTCTCTCAGCGCGTGGTAATGTGCCGGATAGGCGGAAACGGAGACGATGCGCGTCGGAGCCCCACAGCCAGCGGCGCTGTAGCCCCGACCACCACCACCCCGGGTAACGATCGCCTTCAGCACGCCCTCTTCACGGCCGGCGGCAGCGCGCAGCATCTCATCATGGAGCAGCGGCCAATCCACGCCGGTAATCAGCAGTCGCTCGCAGCCCTGTTGCAGGCGCTCCATGTGTGCGGCGAACAGTTCCACTTCGCCTGACCTGATGCGTGCAGTGGTAAAACAACCATCACCAAACTGCACTGCCCGATCGCTCGCGGCAACAACATCCCGGCTTTCGCCATTCACCCACATCATGTTGATTTCTCCATTACCCATCCTGCTGCAAGATTACCTGTCCGGCGCAACAGAATCTTCTGAATCTGTCCCACGCAGGCCTGATAGTAGCAGGCAGTTTGGCTCAACTCCCCAAACCGCACGCAAAAAAAAGCCCGCCGATGAGGCGGGCCTTTCCGGAGGGCAAAATCAGACTTTGCGGAAAATCAGCGATCCGTTGGTACCACCGAATCCGAAGGAGTTACACAGCGTGTACTCCAGGTCTTTCACCTGACGCGCGGTGTGCGGAACGAAGTCCAGATCGCAGCCATCATCCGGGTTATCCAGATTGATGGTCGGCGGCACAACGCTGTCACGCAGGGCAAGAATGGTAAATATCGACTCGATCGCGCCCGCAGCACCCAACAGGTGGCCGGTCATGGATTTCGTCGAACTGACCATCACGCTACCGGCAGACGCGCCGAAGACAGATTTCACCGCCTGAGCCTCAGCAATATCGCCGGCCGGCGTTGAAGTACCGTGCGCGTTGATATAGCCAATTTGCTCCGGGGAAATCTGAGCGTCTTTCAGCGCATTGACCATCGCCAGTGCGGCACCTGAGCCATTATCCGGTGGTGAAGTCATATGGTAAGCATCACTGCTCATACCAAAACCAACCACTTCAGCGTAGATTTTGGCACCGCGTTTTTTCGCGTGCTCATACTCTTCCAGCACAATCAGACCCGCGCCATCGCCAAGAACAAAACCATCACGGTCTTTATCCCATGGACGACTGGCAGCCTGCGGATTTTCATTGCGGGTTGACAGTGCACGTGCAGCACCGAAACCACCCACGCCCAGCGGCGTACTGGCTTTCTCTGCACCCCCGGCCAGCATCACATCCGCATCGTTATAGGCGATGATTCGTGCTGCATGACCGATATTGTGCACGCCAGACGTACAGGCGGTAGCAATGGAAATACTTGGGCCTTTCATTCCGTACATAATAGTCAGATGCCCGGCAACCATATTCACAATGGTTGAAGGCACAAAGAAAGGACTGATTTTACGCGGGCCGCCGTTAACCAGTGAGTAATGGTTCTCTTCAATCAAACCAAGACCACCAATACCGGAACCAATCGCGGCACCAACGCGTCCTGCGTTTTCTTCGGTAATGACAAGGCCAGAATCTTGCATGGCCTGTACGCCAGCAACAACGCCATATTGAATGAAAGCATCCATCTTGCGCTGATCTTTGCGCGAGATAATTTCATCACAATTAAAATTCTTTACTAAGCCAGCAAAACGCGTTGCGTAGGCACTAGTATCAAAATGGTCAATCAGGCTGATGCCACTCTGACCGGCAACAAGAGCATTCCAGGTAGACTCTACGGTATTGCCGACAGGAGACAACATGCCAAGACCAGTCACAACTACACGACGCTTAGACACGTTCGTCCTCCAGGGAGGGAAAAATTGACGCGATGTGGGATATTTAGATAAAACTCAGGCGGTCGAATGACCGCCTGGAGATGTTCACTTATGCCTGGTGACCATTGATGTAATCAATAGCAGCCTGAACAGTAGTGATTTTCTCAGCTTCCTCATCCGGAATCTCGGTGTCGAACTCTTCTTCCAGAGCCATTACCAGCTCAACGGTATCAAGAGAATCAGCGCCCAGATCTTCTACAAAAGAGGCAGTATTAACAACTTCTTCCTGCTTAACGCCCAGCTGCTCGCCAATGATTTTCTTAACGCGTTCTTCGATAGTGCTCATACTATTAAATTTCCTATCAAAACTCGCTTTCGCGATGGTTTTCGTAGTGTATAAAATGTTGAAAAAGATGCAACTAAATCCCGGCTGGTCAAACCACGATTTTACGCTATTTTGCGGCTTTTGCCTCAAATAACGCAAATAATTTTCGTGATAATCAGACCATATACATTCCGCCATTGACGTGCAGCGTTTCACCAGTGATGTAAGCTGCTTCGTCAGAGGCTAAAAATGCCACGGCATTAGCGATTTCCTGCGCACTGCCAAGGCGGCCCGCAGGAACTTCCGCCAGAATACCTGCACGCTGATCGTCGTTCAGCGCGCTCGTCATGTCGGTTTCAATGAAACCAGGGGCCACGACGTTAACGGTAATGCCACGTGACGCAATTTCACGCGCCAGTGACTTGCTGAAGCCAATCAAACCTGCTTTTGCTGCCGCATAATTTGCCTGACCCGCATTACCCATTGTTCCAACTACGGAGCCAATGGTAATAATTCGGCCCACGCGTTTTTTCATCATGGCACGCATTACCGCTTTTGACAGACGGAATACTGAAGTCAGATTAGTGTCCAGGATATCCTGCCACTCATCGTCTTTCATGCGCATCAGAAGATTATCACGCGTGATGCCAGCATTATTAACTAAAATGTCCACTTCGCCAAATTCGGCGCGAATATTTTCCAGCACGGTCTCAATCGAAGCCGGGTCAGTCACGTTCAGGAGCATGCCCTTCCCGTTG